>JBDTJA010000122.1:0-29273 GCA_039936075.1 Opitutaceae bacterium
AGGGCGCCCTGCTGGGTTTCGTTGCCGCCATCCTGGTGAGTTGCCTGCTCGCCCTCGTGCTCTCCCTCTCCTCGCTCGTGCGCGTCAGCCTCTACCCCTACCTGATGATGCTGCAGATGATTCCGGTTATCATCTTCGCCCCGATCCTGATCCTCTGGGTCGGGCCGGGACTCAAGAGCGTCGTCATCATCACTTTCCTCATCTGCTTTTTTCCCCTGGTGGTGAACACCACGCAGGGTCTCGTCTCAACCGACCGCAATCTGGTCGAACTGTTTCGCATGTACCGGTCGAGTCGCGTGCAGGAAATCTTCCTCCTCCGCGTGCCCGCTGCGCTGCCTTATTTCTTCACGGGCCTGCGCATCGCCGCGACCCTCGCACCCATCGGCGCCCTTGTCGGCGATTACACCGCCGGCAGCTCGGCTGGGGACGGCGGCGGCCTCGGTTTCCAAGCCATCATTTATTCCAGCCAGGCGAAATTCCCCGCGCTCTTCGCCACCGCGGCGGTCACGTGCGTCCTCGGCTTTATCTTTGTCGCAGTCGTGCTCAGCCTGAGTTGGTTTTCCCTGCACCAATGGCACGATTCGTACGAACGCACCGATACCTGATTTTCCCATGACCAACCTCCGCCTCTTCGTTCTCGCCGTCCTTTTGCCCGCCGCCGCTTTCGCCGCTGACAAGCCGCTGACCAAGATCACGGTCCAGCTCGATTGGGTCGCCGAGCCCGAGCATGGTGGCTTTTACCAGGCGCAGGCCCGCGGCTACTTCCGCGCTGAGGGTCTCGACGTCACCATCACCCCCGGCGGGCCCAACGCGTTCGTCATGCCGCTCGTGGCCAGCGGCCGGGTCGACATCGGCCAGGCCGACAGCACCAATACGCTGCTCCAGCAGGCCGAGGGCCTGCCCATCGTCCAGTTCGCCGCGGTATTTCAGGACGATCCCTCCGGCCTGCTCGTAAATGCCGACAGCTCCGTGCACACCTTCGCGGACCTGCAGGGCAAGACCATTATTGCCCGCCCTGAGTGGGCGTTCCTGAAATTCCTGCAGAAAAAATACGGCCTCCACATTTCCATCGTGCCGCAGAATTTTTCCGTCGCCGCGTTCATGGGCAACAAGGAGGCGATCCAGCAGGGCTACTTCATCGCCGAGCCTTATCACATCGTGAAGGCCGGCGGCAAGATGCCGCGCTTCCTGTCGACCTGGGACGCCGGCTTCCGCGCGTACGCCGTCCTGATCACCAACACCCGATTCGCGCGCGAGCATCCCGCCGAGCTCAAGGCCTTTGTGCGCGCGTACATCCATGGCTGGAGGGATTATCTCGAGGGCGATCCGACTCCCGCCGACGAGGCACTCAAAAAGGCCAATCCCAATAACACCGACGACTTCATGATGTTTTCGCGCAAGATGATCATCGACGACAAACTCGTCACCGGCCGCGGTCCCGACGGCGGCCCTCAACAAATCGGCCGACTCGATCCCGCGCGCTACACCAAACAGATCGAGCAGATGGAAGACCTTGGCATGCTGCCCAAGGGCAAGATCACCGCCGACAAGGTCATGACGACTAAATTTCTTCCCTAAGTGAGCGCTCCCATCGACCAGCGCGCCAAATTTATCGGCCTGCTCCGCACCGCGGTGGCGGAAGGTCTCCTCGTGAAACTCACGCTCGGCAAACATCGCGGCGCCGACGTCACGCTGCAGAACCTGCTCGTGCGCCCCGTGACGCTGAAAAACGCGCCGCACCTCACCTTCGTCTGGCGGCATGCCACGCGTGACATCACGAAAAACCACCGACCCGACGAAGCATTGGTCCTGCTCGAACCGCTGATCGGCGCGGACTTCCTCGACGCCCATCTCTTCACAGATACCCAAACCGCCCAGCTCGAATGCCAGCCCGGCGGCACCGCGCGGCTGCATCTCAAGAAAACCACGACCTCCGTCGGGACTCCCGTCGCGCACGATCGGATCAAGTCCCACGTCATCCCCGCCACGAGTCCCTGGCTGCGCGATCTGGGCGTCACCAACGATCGCGGCCAACCACGCGAGGGCATGGCCGACAAATTCCGGCAGATCCAGAAGTTCACCGAACTGCTTGGTCACCTGCTCGATGAAACGAAACTGCCCGACGGTCGCCTGCTCAAGGTCGCCGACATGGGGTCCGGCAAGGGGTACCTCACGTTCGCCGTGAGTGCGCTGCTTGGCGATCGCGCCGAAGTCCACGGTGTCGAGAGCCGCCCCGAACTCGTGGAGCTCTGCAACCGGGTCGCCCGCGAAAACGGCCTCGGCCATCTTCATTTCACGGCCGGCGAAATCAATTCAGCCGAAATCGGCAACCCGCAATCGGCCATCGGCAATACCCTGGATGTTCTGATCGCCCTGCACGCTTGCGACACCGCCACCGACGACGCGCTCGCGAAGGGCATCGCTGCCGGAGCCTCGTTGCTCGTCGTTTCGCCCTGCTGCCAAAAGGAACTGCGCGCCCAGCTCATCGCCCCCGCCATCCTTGCCGACGCTCTGCGGCACGGTATTTTCCAGGAACGCCAGGCGGAATTCGTGACCGACGCCCTGCGGGCCCAACTCCTTGAGTGGGCCGGTTACAAGACGAAGGTGTTTGAGTTCATCTCCACCGAGCACACGGCCAGGAATCTCATGATCGCCGCCATCAAAGTGCGCCCGTCCGGCGATCCCGCCGCGGCTCAACGCCTGCGGGAATTCGCCGCTTTCTACGGCATCCATCACCAGTCGCTCGCCACGCATCTTGGATTAAGCCTCGCCGCATGACCCGCCCGACCAATCCGGTTTGTAACGCATTGTGTTACAAACTCCCTCAGCCATGACCTGGGAGGAACTCGACTGGGCCGCCCTCGACCGGCTGCGCGCCGGTTTTCTCGAAGGCGCCGCGACGACCGGCCCGTACTGGAAATCCGCCAGCGATCTCGCCAGCTACGATTTCACCTATGGCGAACGCATCGGCTGGAAATGGGACCACGTCCTGCGTGAACTGAAACTCCGGGGTTGGGCGCCCACGAGCCGCACCGTCCTCGACTGGGGCTGCGGCAGCGGCATCGCCGCCCGCCGCGTCGTTTCGTTTTTCGGTGCCGACCGCTTCGATTCGCTCGCGGTCTGGGATCATTCTCCGGTCGCTTGCGATTTCGCCGCCGAGGCCGCGACCAAAGCCTTTCCCGCCCTGAATGTCGCCCAGGCCACCGCTGGCCTGCTGGCCTCGAGCGAACCGATCGGGCTGCTCCTCATCAGCCACGTCTTGAATGAGCTGCCCGCGGAAGCCCTGGCCGCCTTGCGCGATCTCATCGCGCGCGCCGGAGCCGTGCTTTGGGTCGAACCCGGCACGCGGACCGTCAGTCGCTCGCTCAGCGCGTGGCACGATGAGTTTCGCGCAACGTTCCGACTGGTGGCCCCGTGCACGCATCAAAACGCCTGCCCGATCCTCGCACCCGGCAACGAGCGCGACTGGTGCCACCATTTTGCGCCAGCCCCCAGCGAGATATTTGCCAACTCCGAGTGGGTCAAATTCGGCCAGCGTGCCGGCATCGATTTGCGCGGCCTGCCGTACTGCTTCCTCGCCCTCGATCGCGCGCCTGTTGCGAGCACTCCGGGCCTCGCCCGCGTCATCGGCCGGCCCGAGCATTTCAAACCCTACGTCCGGTTGCTCAACTGCGACGCCACTGGCCTGGCCGAGCTTACGCTTCTGAAGCGCGCCGACCCGGCGCTTTACAAACAGCTCGACCGGACCAAGGAACCTTTGGTCTATCGCTGGCGCCGCGAGGGAAATTCGATTCTTGGAGTGGAAACTTGACTCGACCGCTCGCGCTGGGGATGCTGCTCCTTCACTTCACCACCAATATGGGTCAACAACTCAACAAGTACCAGAAACGTAAACGTCGCGCCGCTTATCTGAAGCGCCGCAAGACCCGCCTCAAGGCCGCCGCGCCCGCCAAGAAGAAGTAACTGGCTGCGACCGACTTCCGTAATTCGAGACCGCGGCCTTCAGCCGCGGTTTTTTGTTCACGGAGCCCAGCACCACCGTCTCCCCGGCATGATCAAAGTCAGCCTTATCTCCCTCGGTTGCGCCAAGAACCTCGTGGATAGCGAGATCATGATTGGCCATCTCCACCAAGCGGGCATGACAGTCATCCCGGAAGCCGAGAAAGCCGACGTCGTTATCGTCAATACGTGCTCGTTCATCGATTCGTCCAAGGAGGAATCGATCGGTCACATTCTCGAGATTCACCAAAACCGTGGTCTCAAAAAGCGCCGCAAGGAACAGAAGCTCATCGTCGCCGGTTGCATGTCGCAGCGTTTTTCGAAGGACCTCTCCGGCGAACTGGCCCACGAGGTCGATGCATTCATTGGCCTCGATCAGATCACGAAGGTCGCGCCCATCATCGAGGCCATCTACGCCAAGGAACGCGGCGACCAGCCCGTGCCGGAAAATTTTGTCACGCCGCGGTCCACCTACATCCCGGACTACGACACGCCCCGCTTTCGCCTCACGCCCAAACATTTCGCGTACATCAAGATCGCCGAGGGCTGCAATCACCCCTGCACGTTCTGCATCATCCCGCAGATCCGCGGTCGTCATCGTAGCCGCACCGTTGAGAGTGTCGTTGCCGAAGCCCGCCAGCTCGTGAAGGAGGGCGTGAAGGAAATCAATCTCATCTCCCAGGACACGACGTTCTTCGGGATGGACACTTGGGAAGAGCGCCCGAATCCCCGCACGCCGGTCGATTCCTCGCGCGGCACTGCCCTCACCACGCTTCTGCGCGAGCTCAACGCCATTGAAGGCGATTTCTGGATCCGGCTGCTCTACACGCACCCGGCGCACTGGAGCGACGAGCTCATCAAGACCATCGCCGAGTGCCCCAAGGTCGCACGGTACATCGACATTCCCCTGCAGCACATTAGCGACGCCATGCTCGGCCGCATGCAGCGCGAGACGAGCGGCGACTATGTCCGCGACCTGATCCGCCGCATCCGCGCCGGCATTCCGGGCATCGCGGTGCGCACCACCTTCATCGTCGGCTTTCCCGGCGAAACCGAGGCGGACGTGGACGAGCTCTGCGCGTTCATCCGGGAGACCAGGTTCGAACGCCTCGGCGTGTTCCGCTATTCGCAAGAGGAAGGCACCCGCGGCGCCAAGATGGAAAACCAGATTCCCGCCAAGGTAAAAGAGGCCCGCTGGCACCGCCTCATGGCATTGCAGCAGGAGATCGCCGCCGCCGTCAGCAAGAGCCGCGTCGGCGATACCCTAAAAGTTCTCGTCGAGGAACCCGGCGTCGCCCGAGGCGAGGCCGATGCACCCGACATCGATGGCCGCGTGTACGTGCCGCGGAACTTGGCTGTCGGGGAGTTTGCCGAGGTGAAGATCAATTCCTTCCACGATTACGATTTGCTTGCGTTGCCCACGGGGCAGGAACCAGTGGTCTACAAGGTCGCCAGGCAGGCTCAGTGAGCCGACGCTGGGCTCAAGTCCAAGGTCGAGCGCATTTAGAAAGGTTGTAGCTACGAGCGTGAGCGAGTGGATGAAGCCGGCCACTCGCTCACGCTCGTAGCTTCTTCCGACCATCGGCTAGGACATTTTTGAAACGGCTCAAATCGAGTCCTCCGGACGATCCGCATTAAGCTCCGCCATCGATTTTGGGCCAGACTCACGGCCAGTCTCCGGATCGCGAAACCAGACGCGACTTTGCGGGACGCCGGGGAAGCATGCAGACCCATGGTTTGGTCCGCTAATCGAACCGTGGCTCGTCCGGAGGACTCGCCCTACCCTTTGGCCGACTCCACAAAGCGGCCAATGATCCCATCGAACGATCCATTGGTGAAGAACACCACGACCTGAGACTTGGCCTGAGGCTTCAGTACGGTCGCCGTCAGCTTCGTCAGCAATTCCGCGTGCGTCGGCGCAGTGTGAGCGTGAACACCCTGCGTCTCGAGATGCTCGGTCACGGCCTCGACGTCGAACCGCTCGCTCTCTTTCATTTTTTCCGGCCGGCTGACCGCGCCGATGAAAACCTCATCCGCCAACCCGAGCGCGCGCGTGAACCCAGCCTGCATGACCTTCGTCCGCGCCGTGTTGCTGCGGGGCTCGAAGACCGCCGTCAACAGCGCCTCGGGATAACGGTTGCGCAGTGACTGCAGCGTCTCGGCCAGTGCGGTCGGATGATGCCCAAAATCCTCGAGCACCTTGAGCTTGGCCGTGTCGAGCAGCAGCTCCTGCCGGCGTTTCACGCCGCGGAACCTGGCCAATGACTCGAGTTTCAACCGGGTCGGATCATCCGGATACAGCGCGAGCCCGGCAGCCAGTGCGGCCATGGCGGCGTTGCGCGCGTTGAACTGGCCCGCCTGGCTCCAGCGCACTTCGCCCCACGTGCGTCCTTGCCAAACCAGTTTGAAGGTCACGGTCGTGCCCTTCTCGGTGAAATCCACAATCCGCAGGTCGTTCGTCTCGCCCGTGCCCACCTTCGCCACCTGCGTCCAGCTCAGCGCCCCGAGTGCCCGCAGGTTGTCATCATCACCATTGAGCAGGATCCAGCCATTGCGCGGCACAATGCGCGCAAAGTGGCTGAACGTGCGCTGCACGTCGGCGAGGTCGCGGAAAATATCTGCGTGATCGAACTCGAGGTTGTTCAATACGGCGATCTGCGGCGCGTAATGGATGAACTTGCTCCGCTTGTCGAAAAACGCGCTGTCGTACTCATCGCCCTCGATGACAAACGGCGCCGACGCCGACCCGAGATGATTCCCCGTTGGCGGATCCAGGGGCACGCCCCCGATGAGATAGCCCGGATCACTGCCATTTTCCCGCAGCAAAAAGGCCGTGAGCGATGTCGTGGTCGTTTTGCCATGGGTGCCGGCGATCACGACGTTGCGGCGCCCCTTGAGCACAAAATCATGCAGCAACGCTGGCAAGGACGTGAACGCCACCTTCCGGGTATCGAGCAGCCACTCGATCTCCGGGTTGCCGCGCGACATCGCGTTGCCGATCACCACGAGATCGGGCGCGAGGGTTTCGAGCCGCGTCGCATCATAACCCTCGTGGAGCGCGATCCCGGCCTCCGCGAGGACCGTGCTCATTGGCGGATAGACCCCGGCATCGGCGCCCATCACCTCATGCCCGGCCGCGCGCGCCAGCAGCGCGGCGTTGCCCATCGCCGTGCCGCAAATGCCCATGAAGTAGATCCGCATGACCCGACGTTCTTGAGCGTGGCGGCTCGCGCCGCGAACTAAAAACCTTTCTTCCGACTGACCGCCCAGGCGGCGTCAGCGGCGCTACTGCTTGTTGGCGATCTGGCCGAGGACGACCAGCACCTGGCGCGCCCAGTCGATACCGACTTTGTTGAGGTAGCCGATAAAGCACCCCACCACGCCGCTGCAAATCACCACGACGACGAGGGCCGCCTTGTACCAACTGGACACTTCACCGTCGCCCAGGTTGGCAAAAATACCCAGCACGTAGCCTGTCCCTGCGACCACGCCAGTCGCGGTCCACAGCATCCACACCACCGGCGCCAGCACGCGCAGGCGGGCGACGACCGAGCGCGACGCCGGATCAAGTTCGGCCTCAAGGGGCGGCATTTTAAACGGGGGGAAGGTCGGTCCAACGAGAGCCATGCTGGGACCATGGGCAATGACCCCCAGCCTGACGAACGAAAAGCCCTACGTAACTTTGCTAAGCAAATCCTGCCGGCGACGGACTCAGGCCAGATTCACGGGGTCCACGTCGAGCACCTGCGTGATATCATCCGGCCACGCAAACCCGGCACGCAGTTTCGCCAGCTCGGGCACCACCTTCGTCACCGAATTCGTGAAATACCAGAGCTGCCAGCGATACTCGTCCTTGATCTTCTCGATCGGCGACGCCGACGGTCCGCGCAACTCCACGCGATTACCCAGCACCAGTTCCACCAGCTTCGCCCACTGCTCGGCAAAAAATTTCAGTTTTTCCGGATTGGGCCCGCGGAAGAGATGGTGAATCAAATGCCGGTAAGGGGGATAATGAAACTCCTTCCGCAGCTTTAGTTCGGTTTCGGCAAATCCGGCGTAGTCCGCCTGCCGCGAGAACTGGATCGCTCCCGCCTGCGGGGTGAAGGTTTGCACGATCACCTCGCCCGCCCGATCCCCGCGGCCCGCCCGGCCGGCCACTTGGACGAGCAATTGGAACGTGCGCTCGTTGGCGCGGAAATCCGGGATGTGCATCGAGATGTCCGCATCGATCAGGCCGACAAGCGTGACATTGGGAAAATCCAGCCCCTTCCCGATCATCTGCGTACCGATGAGTACGTCGATCTTGCCGGCGCGGAACTGCGCCAGCACTTCGCGGAATCGATTCTTCTGTCCCATCGTGTCGCTGTCCATGCGCTCGATCCGCGCGCGCGGGACCATCCGACGCACGGCTTCCTCCACGCGTTGCGTGCCCAGACCGCGCCAGCGTATCTCCGGCGCACCACACTTCGGACAACGCAGCGGGGCGTTCTGCTGCGTGCCGCACAGATGGCAGCGCAGCGTCTCGTCCGCCCGATGATACGTCATCGTGATGCTGCAATGCGGGCACTCCTCCACGTGGCCGCACTTCGTGCACAGCATCGCCGACGAATAACCCCGGCGGTTGATGAAGAGAATGGTCTGCTCCTTCCGTTCGAGCCGCGCATGCATCGCATCCACGAGTTTCCGCGACAGCGCCGGCATCGTCCGCTGCTTCAGCGCTTCAATTCTCAGATCCACGATGTCAATGTGCGGCAACTTGCGCGCATCCACCCGCTGCCGCAGTTCCAATAGTCGGTACTTTCCCGCCTGGGCATTGGCAAAACTCTCGAGGGACGGCGTGGCCGATCCGAGGAGGCAAACGGCGTGGTTGAGCTTGGCCCGCATCACCGCGACATCCCGGCCGTGATAGCGCGGCGTCTCATCCTGCTTGTACGCCGGCTCGTGTTCCTCATCCACGACGATGAGTTTCAGGTTCTGTACTGGCGCGAACACCGCGGAACGGGCCCCCACCACCACCTTCGCCTCGCCCGTCGCCAGCGCCAGCCAGCCATCGAAGCGCTCACCCTCCGATAAATGGCTGTGCCACACCACGCACTGGTGATCCGGCGCAATCGCCTCCAACCGGGACCTTAGCCGAGCCACCGTCTGCGGGGTGAGTGCCACCTCCGGCACGAGGAAAATCACGCCTCCGCCCGACTTGAGCGCCTGGTCGATGGCCCGCAAATAAACCTCCGTCTTGCCCGACCCCGTGATGCCGTGCAACAGCGTCACCCCGAACTTGTCCCCGGCCAGTTCCCCCTCAAGCGCGGCAATTGCGGCCGCCTGCTCCGCATTCGGCGCGTGCGGCTGGGAAGCCACGAGCTCGCCCTTCGAAAAATCATCGGTGTACGCCACCCGCTCAACGCGCCGCGCTTCCTCCTTGATGACTCCCCGCTTGATGAGCGCGGTCGCCACGGCGGCGGTGATGTCCAGCCGGCTGAGCACCAGTGATTTTTTCTGGGGGCGGAATTGCTGGGCGAGCAGCCGGTAGAGCTTCGCCTGCTGCGGAGCGCGCTTTTCGATCACCGCGATCTCCTCGGTCGTTAGCGACCTCACGATCGAGAGCAGTTTCTCCTGCTTGATGGTCGCGCCATTGCGCACCGCCGCCGGCAGGATCGTCTCAATGATACTATCCAGCCCACAGGCATAATAACCCGCCATCCAACGCGCCAAGCCGAGCAAATCAGGTGGTAGGGCGGGAAACGGGTGCACGACTAGGGCGACCGACTTGAGCCGCTCCAGCGGAAAGTCTTTTGGCGCCCCAAATTCGCCCACAATTCCCAACCGCAGGGTGTTGACCACCGGCACACGCACCAGCGAGCCCTCCGTGATCCCGGCGCGCATCGACTCCGGCACCCGGTAGTGCAGGACCTTGTCAAAACCGGCGAGTGGATGGACCCCAACAATCATGCTCGCGTAGTGATGCCGACGACCCCGCGCCGCGCAAGGAGCGAACCATTGCGGCGTGGGTAACTCAGGGAATCAGGAAACCAGGCAGCGTTCCCTCCGATTCGGCTTACCAAGAATTCCACGAATTGACGCGAATCACGGCCGGAGGATTTCTGAAACTCCTCCCCATGAATCAATGATTGTGATTTCGATCCCGGTCATTCCGTAAAATCCGCGGTTAAAAAATCCGAGCTCCGAACTCCCTTCCCGGCATTCCTGATATCTCGCTCCCACGAACGCATTGACAGCCTGCTCCCCCCTTCAAACAGTCGCCCCGTGAGCATTTCCGCGGCCCGCGACAAGTTTCGACGTTTTCTTACCCAGAAGGGTCTCCGTGTCACCAACCAGCGTCTGGCCATCTTCGACGCCGCCTTCGCCCAAAAGGACCATTTCACGGCCGAGCAACTCCTCGACTACGCTCGCGCGATTGATGATTCCGTCTCTCGCGCCACCGTTTACCGTACGCTGCCCATCATGACCGAAAGCGCCCTGCTCCGCGCCGTGGACATCGGTACCGGCGAAAAATTCTATCATCCCAACCAGGACGGCGGCAGCACTCAGGTTGCCCAAGTCGTGTGCCTCGATTGCGACCGGATTTTTGAGATCAGCGCGCCGTTCATGGAATGGTATGGCAACACCGTGTCCTCCAAGCTCGGGCTGACGCCCGTCTCGCAACGCCTCCAGGTCAGCGCACGCTGTGATACCCTTCGCCTCACCGGCGCCTGCTCGCGCCGCCCCTCCTGAACACCCATGGCCAAGGCCGACGATCCCGAGTTTGAGATGCGGTTTTTTGAGTCCGTGCTGAAGCGCGACGCGGGTTACTCCGAAGTCATCGAGCTCCTCGGCGGTCTCTACACTCGGCACGGCCGCATCGCTGACGGCCTGAAAATGGACCGCCGGCTCGTGAAACTCCTCCCGGCGAACGCCACCGCCCATTACAATCTCGCCTGCAGCCTCGCCCTGTTGAAACGCAAGGCCGCCGCGATCCGTTCGCTCCGCCAAGCCGTGTCGCTCGGCTACACCGACTTCGACTGGATGGAGCAGGACCCCGATCTCGACGGCCTGAAAAAAGATCCCGCGTTCAACACGTTGCTCGAGCAGCTCAAGCCGCAGAGCTGAAGTCCGTGCCTCAGCGGAGCCCGAACAGCTGCTGCAACACGGTCTCCAGATCCTTGCCAGGCCCGAGTTTTCCCCGGCGCGTGACCACGAGGATCTTGCTGCGGTTCCGATGTTGAATCGCCGCGTTGACGTCCAGAATTTTCGGCACGTTGGGCGTCAGGCCGATGGATTCCGCGGCCGACAGGGGCGTCCACGAGAACGGAATGCCGGTCCAGTCAAACTTGATCTCCCACCCTGCGACCGCGGGCGGCAGCGGTTTGGTCAGCAACGAGGGATAACGCAGCACAAAATCCGGCACCCGCCGCGTCGCAATGCGGAGACGCACCTCGGGTTCCATCCGGGCGAAAAAATCCTGCACGCTGGCGATCTTTCCGGCCCGCCACTCGTTGAAGAAGGCCATCGGATCAAAGCCCATCAGGTTCATCCCGTTCCACAGGCCGTGATCATTGGGGCTGCCAAAACCTTTCATCGCGTACCACGAGGCAAAACCCCGTGTGATCATTACGCCCATTTCAAAATGCAGATGCGCCCGGTCGCGCGGAATCACGTAGCCGCCCGAGCTATGCCCCATCGTCGCCATGACCTGCCCCCGGTTCACGCGCTCCCCCACCTTCAGGCCCGGCGCAATCTTCGCCAGATGGGCGTAAAGTGTGTAAATTGCCGGCGTCATTTCGGTGTGCTCCAGCACGATGTAGCGTCCGTAACTGCTGTCGCCGGCACTGGTGCTGATGTGGCGCACAACTCCCGCCATCGCCGCCATGACGTCATCCGTCGGTTCGCCCCGCCGGTCCCGGGAAACACATTTGATGTCCAGGCCCTCGTGAAACTGCGCTCCACCGCTGCGCACCCCACCGAATCCACCCGACTCGGGATCACCCGAACCCGCATGCTGCAAAATCGCACTGATCGGTTGGCCGTCCGCCCACGCGCGGTTGGGCGTCGGCCAGACGAGTTCCACGCGTTCCGCTGCCGACAAACTGGCCGCCATTATCAAGCCGAGGGAAAGGAGCGCGCGAAAGGTCGTCATCGCTGGGCATTATCCGCCTGCAAGGCCGCGCTCGTTTCCTGCAAATTCTCGACCAGCGCCGGCACAACGCTGTCCGGTGCTTCGACAAAAATGAGCAGTGCGCCCAGATCCAGTGGCTCCACAATCCGCCTCGCCCCCATCGGCACCCCGTTGATCGTCAGCACCAGTCGGCGGCCGCGATTCGCCGCAGTGAGTTCGGCCAGATCCTTCGAAGCCGTCGGCGTCAGCTGAAACATCAGGCACATGCCCATATCCACCTGCGCGATCTCGACGTTGACGATATCAAACTCCGTGAACACCGGCTTGGGTTGAACGGAGATCTGCACGCCGCTCTGCGGCAGCGTTATCAACTCAGCCCCGGCCTCCGGGGATTCGAGGAGAAAACGCGCCCTTTCCGTGCGGACCGGCCGGGGCGGCGCAGACTGGCAACCGGCCAGGACGAGGCCGAGGCACGCGAGCACCAAGGTCTTCATGGCTGAACACCGTCGGTTTGCTCACTCTCGCGGAGGAGGCTCATGGGGTCAGGAAGCAATCGCAGCTGGCGTGTCATGGGGTATGGGGGTTTGGAAAGCTTCCATCAACTCGGCGCCGACCGAATCAGCCAGCAAGCGGCCACGATCAGTCAACCGGATCCACGCACGGTCGCGCACCGCGAGTCCTTCCGACTCACAACGCTCGAGCAGCGCCTCCACCACCGGCCACGGAGCCTCGGGGCACCGCGCCCGCCAGCGGGAAACATCCACCCCCGCATTCATCCGGAGCCCAAAGATCAACGCGTCTTCGGCCAGTAGCGCCGTCGTCACTGCGACCCGATCCTCGGTCACGCGCTCCCCCTGGGCAACGTGTGCGAGCCATTTTTCCAGATCCGCCACGTTGCCACCGCGCCAGCCGTCGTGCTGCGACGCCGCCGAAGGTCCGAGGCCGACCCACTCGTTCATGTGCCAGGTGTTGAAATTGTGCCGGCAGAGATGACCAGGCCGGGCAAAATTTGACACTTCGTACTGGGCGTATCCCGCGGCGGCGAGCTGCGCCCACGTGGACTCATACAGCCGCGCCTCATTCTCCGGATCGAGTTTCACCCGTCCTTGCGACAACTTCACCCAGAGCGCCGTGTCTTCCTCAAACGTCAGGCAATAGGTCGAAAGATGATCGGGCGCGAGTCGCACGGCCTCTTTCACATCCGCCGTCCATTCGGCCTCAGTCTGACCCGGCAGGGCGAACATGAGATCAAGGTTCACGCTTGAAAATCCGGTGGTCCGCACCCGGTCGTACGCCCGATAAATTTGTTCCAGCGTGTGCTGCCGGCCGAGTCCGTCCAGCAAGGCCGGCTGGAAACTCTGCACCCCCATCGAAATGCGCGTCACGCCGATCGCCTTCAGCACGGTCAGCCGCTCGGCGGTGACGGAAGCAGGGGCAAGTTCGACCGTCCATTCCTGCGGGGCACCCCCGCAGCGGCCCTGGACGATCTCCGCCAATCGCGCCAAATCCCGTGGGGCCAGGAGTCCCGGCGTGCCGCCGCCCCAGAAAACCGTGCTCACCGGGCGATCCCAGCGAACGAGGCCCGCTTCAGTTTCAATCCCGGCAAGGAACCTATCCACCGATCCGGCGGTCGGTTTGGTTTGATAGAATGCGCAAAAATCACACGTCGAGGCACAGAACGGCACATGCACGTAAACTCCCAATGGGCGGACCGGCAAAGCTTTGTCTTGCTCTGATGCGAGGTGGCTCATTACTAACACGTTTTAATCTCACCGGTGTTCACGCTTAAAAAGACAATGCATACCAACCGAATTTCCCTCGCGAGAAAAATCCTCTTCGCCGTCGGCGCCAGCCTCGGCCTCGCTCTCCTCAGCGGCTGCGAAACGGTCGTTCTGACCAATCTGACGCCATCCTCACTGCCCGAGAATCCCTCCCAGATTTACACGATCACCCTGCGCGTGACGCCCAAGGGCAACACGCTCGTCGACGGCAGCATCAAGCCGTTCATCATCATCGACGGCCAAAACTACCCGATGAACAAGAGCTCGCTGGCCGACGGACTGTATGAGTTCGAGTACCAGTTGCCCGCCGGCCGCGACAAACTTGCCTACTACTTTCTCGTCAACTACCTGACGGAGGTTAACAACGTCCAGACCCCGCACGACGCCTACACCGAGCTCATCAAAGCCGACGTCGTCCATCGCTATGTCCTCGCCCTCGAAGTTAACCGTGGACCTGTGGGCGCGCGCGTCAGCGTACTCGGCCGCGGCTTCACCCCGCAGGATATCATCTACGTCGATGGCACGCCGACGCGCACGGTTTACGAGTCGCCCAACGCCCTCAGCTTTTTCGTTCCCGCCCTCGAGGCCAACCGCAATTATCCGGTCATGCTGGGCGGCGCCAACGGCAATTCTCCCGTCGGTACCTTCCGCATTGATTCGAGCAGCCTGAGCGTCTCCCCCACCTCCCTCACCCTCGCAGCCGGCGAAAAGCAAACGCTCACCTTCACTGTTCCCAACGCCGCGCCTCCCGGCGGCCTGCTCCTCGATGTCACCACGGATGTGCCCGAGAGCGTGATCATGCCCGAGGTCGTCGTCCCCCAGGGTCAGACCACCGTCACGGTCACGGTCGAGAGCGGAAAGCCCGGCACCGGCAGCCTCTTTCTGAAGGGCTACGGCGCAGGTGAAGTCACCATTCCCGTCAGCGTGAGCGCGAAGTAATCAGCTCCTCCTTCGTTCATTTCTGGCGGGGCCTGGCGCCCCGCCTTTTTTGCGTCCCGCCACTTTCGTGAATCGATCTTCACCCCCGGCCGCCGCGGTGGGTAACGCTTTATACCAATCGCCCGTTGCTATTTCTCGGTCATTGCGAGGAACCCCGTTCGACGGGACGACGAAGCAATCCAGCTGGATCGCCACGGCGCGCTTCGCCCACCTCGCGATGACCAGGGTAAACGCTCAAGGCGATTGGTATTACGCCCGACATCCGATCTCGCCCACCGCGCATAAAATCCCACACCCCTCCGCCGAACAGCTTTCCAACGTCCTTGATCGAATTTTCCCACCCCCCTGATTAACGGACCCTGCTCTCACTTTGTGGCTGACTTGGTCGACATCCCCACTTCCTCGACCAACGTCACATACTTTATCATCTTCCGACCGTTGACGTACATTGAGAGTTCCAGCGTCACCTGGTCACCTTTTTTGCGGTCAACGAAAATTTTGTTCAGGTCCGTTCCCGCTGCGAAACTGGCGACGAAACTTTCAACCGGGACCCCGTTTATGCTGTAGATCCGCGTCCCAGGCTTCACTCCCTGCCAGTCGGCATTGGAGTCTGGCCGCACCGCCTTGACCGACATTTCCAGGACTCGCTCGGTATTCTTGTCTTCCCACATGGAGATCGCGATCCCGAAGGCCATCAGGTGACCGCGGTTGACGGTAAATTTTTCCATCTGCAACGGCGGACCCTGCTCCCTGTCGGCGCCCCGCCCGGCCAACGCACCGAATCCGCTCAGCGCCAGCAGACACAGCCACCGACGGCCGTTTCCAAGGTTCATGGCCCAATGGTGCGCCCTCTAGACTTTCTAGACGATAACATTATTTGGTCGGTCTGCGGCGCCGCCAGCTCCTCCCGCCCGATGACGCGATATTCCGCTCACACGCCTCTCGCGCGACGCCGCTGCGCAGGGCGAATTAGGCCGGAGGTCATTTCCCTGCCAACTCGAGCGTCACCATCACCGGCCGGTGATCGCTCGCCTCGCCGACGCCGGGGCCATCGTAAATCCGCGCTACCCCGCCCTGCACGACCGGACGCAGCGCCGACGAGACCAGGATGTGATCCACCCGCGAGTACGAATCCTCCTTGCGATACGAATGCGTCCACGTCTCTCCCCTCGAATCCGCCGACGGCAGCAAGTGCGCGATCGACATTTTTCCCCGCGTCTGGAGCCGCTGCAGCGCCTTGCTGGCCTTCACGTCATTGCAATCGCCGAGAATCAGAAACCGTCCCTTCGCCGGATCGTGGACTCGCGCCAACACCCGATCCCGCACCGCCGTCGCCTCCCCGATCCGGCGCAGTCCCGACAGCGGATCATCCGACCGATCCGTGTACCGGCTCTTCAGGTGTACACCAAAAACCACCACGTCACCGGCGGTCGTGGCGACGCTGACTTCAAGCATTCCGCGCTTCACCCGCTCCTGGCCGCCGAAGTAACTGAACTCGAGATCCGCATGGGGCACGACCGTCTTCAACGGTCGTTTCGAAAGCAGCGCCACATGGCGGTCTGCGTCGCTGCCGGCCATAAGTACGGCCTGCGGATAATTCACTCCTTCCGCTTTCAAATCGTGCTGCAATTCGTCGAGATACGGCTGGCCCCCCATCTCTTGTAAGACCACTACATCGGCGTTCATTCCCCGGATCACGGCGCGCAGCGCCTTCTTTTCCGACTCCGGCTTCGGGTAATCCTGCCGGTAACCGGCCTCCGTCACGCGATTGGCCGGGCCGTAATTTTCGACATTGTACGTGGCGATCGTGAGCGTTTCCGCCCGCGCCACCAGGGCGACCAGCCCAAACCACAGGATATTTTTAACCACGGATTTCACGAACGAATTCAAAATCAATCTGAGCGATCAAACCGCGCCCCTGCGAAAACTGCGGTCACGCCGGCTTTACCAGCGCCTGCTCGCGCTCGACCAGCGTTGGATGCGAATAGAAAAACGTGCTGAACCACGGATGCGGCGTGAGGTTGCTGAGGTTTTTCTGCGTCAGCTTGCGGAGTGCCCCGACCATCGGCGCCGTCCCGCCCATCGCGTCCCGCGCAAAGGCATCGGCTTCGTACTCGTGCCGCCGGGAGAAATAATGCATCAGCGGCGAGAACCAGAAGGTCACCAGTCCGCTCAGCAGCCCGAACAGCAGGAACGTCGGCGCCAGTTCCCCCGCGGGAAATCCGAAACTCAGGTTGAACCACGGACTCCGCGCCAGCCACGCGATCACCGCAAAGCCGGCAAACGTCATCACGCCCGAGACCGCGATCATCTTGGGAATGTGTCCGCGGCGATAGTGCCCGATCTCATGCGCCAGCACCGCCTCCAGCTCCTCGGGGGCGAGCTGGTTTACGAGGGTGTCGAACAGCACAATGCGGCGGAAGCGACCGAAGCCCGTGAAAAACGCGTTCGAGTGTCCCGACCGCTTGCTGCCGTCCATCACCTGAATCGTCCGCGCCCGGAAGCCCGTGCGATCCCCGAGCTCCAGCAGCCGCGTCCGCAGTTCACCCTCGGGCAGCGGCGTGAGTTTATTAAAGAGCGGCATGATGAATTTCGGGTACAACACCATCATCAGGAGCTGGAACCCAAACATGAAGGCAAAGCCCCAGATCCACCATCCTTCGCCCACCCACTTCACCAATGAAAACAGCACCCACAAGAGCGGATAGCCGATGAGGCACGCCAGCGCCGCGCCCTTGAGCTTGTCGGTCACCCAGAGTGCGGACGTGCTCTTGTTGAAGCCAAATTTCTGCTCGATCCGAAACTGCGACCACCAGTCGAACGGCAGCGAGGGCACCGTGAGCAACAGGCCGGCCAGCAGGATGAAAACCACTTGGGTCCACACGGCCGTGGGGGCGCCCCACGTCACCGCGTGTCCGTAAATCCATGGCAGCACGCCGCCAAAAATCACCATCGCCAGCACCAGCGCATCAAAGATGCCGCTGAGGACGCCGAAGTCCGACTTCGCCAGCGTGTACGCGACGGATTTGGCGTACGTCCCGGGATCCATCACGGCTGCCACCGCGGCGGGAGGGCTCGACTCATGCCGGCGCACTTCCGCCCGGTTCAACGCGGCGAGCACCAGCTCACCCGCGAGTCGCAACCCCATCAGTGCCGCCACGATCCATAACACGAGACTCATGGTTCCAATCCATGCAAAACCCCTTCCGCCGCGAGCCCAAAGATTGTTTGAAATACCCCGCTTCCCCCGCATCTTTTCGGGCGTGGATGCCAAAGATGCCAAACTCTCGTTCGAGACTGCCCTCACCAAGCTGGAAACCATCGTGGAATCGATGGAGTCCGGCGAAGTCCCGCTCGCGGAGCTCCTGGCCAAGTTCGAGGATGGCAACAAACTCTTGAAGCTCTGCGAAGCCCGGCTGAAAGAGGCCGAGCTTAAGATCGACTTGCTCAAGAAGTCGAAGGACGGGGTCACTTTTGCCAAATTCGAGGTCGGTCGCGAAAGCTGACCCCCGCTCCAGTCATCCGCTGATGAACGATTCTCCTTCCGCTCCGCGACTCCTCGACACGATCCACGGCCCGGCCGACGTCAAAGCCCTCGCGCCCGCCCAGCTTCCACAACTCGCACAGGAAATCCGCGCGGAACTCATCGCCGTCACCGCGAAAAACGGCGGCCATATCGGTCCCAACCTGGGGGTCGTCGAGCTCACCATCGCCCTGCACCGCGTGTTCAGCACGCCCACCGACCAGTTCGTCTTCGACGTCGCCCACCAGGGTTACGTTCACAAATTGCTCACGGGCCGTGGCGGTGATTTTTTTCGCAACCTCCGCCAGACCGACGGCGCCAGCGGCTTCCTCTATCGCGCCGAAAGCCCGCAGGATTCCTGGGGTGCCGGTCACGCCGGCACCGCCCTCTCCGCCGCCCTGGGCATGGCCACGGCGCGCGATCTCCGCGGCACCGACGAGCATGTCGTCGCCCTCTGCGGTGACGCCGCCTTCACGTGCGGCATCACGCTCGAGGCGCTCAACAATGTCGTCAGTTCGACCAAGCGCCTGATTGTCATCCTCAACGACAACGAGTGGTCCATTGCGAAGAACGTCGGGGCCATCTCGAGCTACCTCAACCGGCTCAGCACCAATCCGACCTACAATAAAATGCACCACGACGTGGAGGCCTTCTTCAAGAGCTTCCCCGCCGGCGTCGAGATGAACCGGGTCTACCATAAATGGAAACGCGAGACGAAGGACTTCTTCGTCGAGTCCTCCCTGTTTGAGAAATTCGGTCTGCGCTACCTCGGACCCGTCGATGGCCACAATCTCGACGCGCTCGTGAAAAACCTGGAGTTCGCCAAGCAGTGCGACGTGCCCGTGCTCGTCCATGTGCTGACCAAGAAGGGCAAGGGCCTCGAGGCCGCGATCAACTCCCCGGAGAAATTCCATGGCGCCAGCCCCTATGATCCCGAAACCGGCGAAAGCCGGAAAGCCACGCCCGGGACGCCGCCCAATTACCAGGATGTTTTCGGTGAGGCCCTCACGCGCTTCGCCCAGGCCGACCCGAACATCGTCGGCATCACCGGCGCCATGCCCGCCGGCACGGGCCTTTCGCACCTCGCCGCCGCCGTGCCGCGCCAGTTCTTCGACGTGGGCATTGCCGAGGAACACGCCGTCCTCTTCGCCGGCGGCCTCGCCACCAAGGGCATCAAGCCCGTCGTCGCGATCTACTCGACTTTCCTTCAACGCGCCTACGACCCGATCATCCACGACATCGCGCTGCAAAACTTGCCCGTGACGTTCTGCATGGACCGCGCCGGTCTCTCGCCCAACGACGGCCCGACCCACCACGGTCTCTTCGATCTCGCCTACCTGCGCTGCGTGCCCAATGCGACGATCATGCAGCCGAGCAATGAGGACGAGCTCGTGGACATGCTGCATACCAGCCTGCAGCTCGGCAGCCCCGGTTTCATTCGCTACCCGCGAGGCGCCGGCGTCGGCGTGAAAATCAAGGAGCAGCCCGCGCTCGTCCCCATCGGCCACGCCGAGGTCCTGAAGGAAGGCTCCAATATCATGCTCTGGGCCCTCGGCCCCATGGTGCAGGACGCCCTCAAACTCGCCGCCCGCCTCGAAGCCGAAGAAAACCTTTCCGTCGGCGTGGTGAATGCCCGCTTCGTCAAACCGCTCGATCGCACCCTCCTCCTCAGCCACGCCGCCTGTATCCCGCTGCTCGTCACGTTCGAGGACCACGTGATCACCGGCGGTTTCGGCAGTGCGGTTCTGGAGGTTCTGCAGGAGGCCGAATGCCCCGTCGCGCTGGAACGCATCGGCTGGCCGGACAAATTCATTGAGCACGGCAGCAGCGTCGAAATCCTGCGCGCCGCGCATGGTCTCGCGCCCGATGACATCTACCGCCGGGTCGTCGCCCGCTGGCGCAACCTGAGCACCGAGCGCGTCGAAGCCGACGTCTAACGCCCGCTGGCTCCGGCCCGTCGCGAGCCATCCGCCCGGCCCCGCATGGCCCGCTCCACCTTCCTCATCCTCCTCCTGTGCAAGGCCGCGGCGATTACGCTGGCTTTGCTCGGCTGCTGGCGACTGGCCGCGTTGGTATATTTCGGCCCCGACGGGTGGGTGCTTTATCATCTGTTCGTCCCGTCGGCCCAGGGGCTCTGCCGTAGCTTCACCCGCTTCGAAACGGCGCGAAACGAAATCTGGCTGACGATTGATGACGGACCCGATCCAGTCGATACCCCGCAAATCCTCGATCTGCTCGATCAGCACCAGGCGCGGGCGACTTTTTTCGTGATCGGCGAACGAGCCGTGCGCTATCCGGACCTCGTGAACGACATCGTCCGCCGCGGCCATCAAATCGGCCATCACACCCAGACTCATCCCCTCGCCACTTTCTGGTGCGCCAGTCCCCGCCGACTCCGCGCCGAACTCGACCGCGTCATCGATGGCCTGCGCCCCGCCGGTATTCGGCCCCATTGGTTCCGCCCGCCCGTGGGCATCAAACACTTCCTCCTCCCCGCCGCCCTCGCCGCCCGCGACCTGCAATGCGTCGGCTGGAGCGTGCGCAGTGGCGATGTCCTCAGTCGTGAGCCCGGGTCCGTGGTCGCGAGGGTTATGCGCCAGTTGCGCCCGGGCGTCATCGTCCTCGTCCACGAGGGACCGAGCATGCCGCCTGCCGTGCGCGTCAAAGCCATCGCCCTCCTTCTCGGGAAACTCGCGGGCCGCAACTTTCGCTGCGTCCTCCCCGACGTCGCCCAACTCCGCTAGGCGCCCTCCATCCGTTGTAGGAGGGGTCGCCGAACCCCGCCTAATCTCATTCCCCGGACCCACGCGACGTCGCAGTCACCGACTCCGACCTATCCCCAATCCAACCTCACGCTCCCGCTGCCTCAAAACGCGTGCCATCACTTTTCCGGTAAAACCAGTTGAACATCGGCGTAGCCATGAGCGTCGTCACGATCGCCATGAAAACGAGCACCGAAAAAAGCGTCGGGGTGATAATTCCTTTCTCCAAGCCGATGTTGAGGATGATCAGTTCCATCAAGCCCCGGGCGTTCATGAGCGCCCCGATCCCCATGGCCTCCCGGTGCGGTTCCCCACACGCCCGCGCGGCCGCGTAACACGCCCCCGCCTTGCCCAGCACCGCCGCAGCCAGCACGGCGAACGCCACCAGCCACAGCGCCGGCCCGTTCACCAGGTCGAAGCGGGTGTTCAATCCCGAAAAAATAAAGAACAGCGGCAACAATAGCGACGTCGTGAGCGGCTCGATCAACGTCTGTAGCCGCTTGGAAAACGGCCCGCGCGGCATCGCCGCCCCGAGGAAGAATGCCCCGAATACGGCATAGAGGCGGATCGTATCGGTGTACCACGCCGCCAGCATGAGCAGCACCATCACCCAGCCGATCGCCGCCCGTTCCGCTGCTTCGCTCCGCGCCGCGTGCCTCACGATATAATCCAGTATCTTCCGGCCGATCGTGAACAGGAACGCGATGAACAGCGCGCTGCCTCCAAACGCCAGCACCGCAATCCCCGGATCGTGCCCCAGACTGGCCAGCACCAGCGCCAGCACGCCCCAGGCCGCGGCGTCATCGATCGCACCAGCCGCCAGCGCGAGCGCGCCAATGGTGGTACCCGACAGTCCGCGCTCAAAAATAATCCGGGCCAGCATCGGGAACGCCGTGATCGCCATCGCCGCCCCCATGAAGGGCACGGCTTGGGCGACAGTCACACCGGGGACGAAAAACCCGCCTTGGCTGAGGAGAAACCACGCCAGGCCGCAGCCGAGCACGAACGGCGCCAGGATCCCTGACGCCGAGATCACCAGCGCGCTCCGCCACCGCGTCAGCACGAGGTCGAATCGAAAATCGAGACCCACGGTAAACATGTACAGTGCCAGTCCGAGCTGCGCCCCGACGAACAGCAGGGGCTTCGACGCCGCGGGAAACAGCGCCTGCTGAGTCTGCGGACAAAAATACCCGAAGATCGAGGGCCCCAGCACCACTCCCGCAATCATCTCGCCAACGACGGGCGGCTGTCCGAAACGAACCGCCACCGCGCTGACCAGCTGGCAGACGACAATCACCACCGCCACCTGCAGGAAAAACTGCACCGAGAGCTCAAACGTCGTCATGGGTCGGTCAGTCTCAGGGCGGCCCTTCCGCGCGGACAAGGTCAATCAAACGGCAAAATGGGCTTGCTGCGCCCCCCCGCAGGATTTTCCTCAGTCATGGTTTTGAGTCTGCATTTTTTGACCGCCCATGGCGGAAGCATTCCCCCCTTCTCCGGCGATCAGCTCCCACCTGCCATGGTGGGTCATTCCAACGTCACTTCATTCCCGCATGTCTGCCGCCGTTGATGCTCCCCCCGGCCTGCCTTTCGCCGTCGTCTTCGGCCGTCCGGCGACGATCGCGATGCCGCTCGCGCGCGGCTACGGTCTGGAGCTCGACATTCCGGTGCTGGGCGGCAGCGCCCGCGAAGCGTTGTTTCCCGACGCTGTCCGCGCCCAACCGAGCGCGGATCTGCAACTCTTCACGAGCGGCGACATTTTGCTCGGCTGCGTGACGGAGCGGGTCGCCGATCCCCGCGCCCTCGCGCATCAAAGTCAGGAGCTCTATCGTCGCGTGCTCGCTGCCGCCCGCGGACATCACCTCTATCGCATTTGGAATTATGTCCCACAGATCAACGCGCTGGCGGATGGGTTCGAAAACTACCGGGCGTTTTGCCAGGGCCGCTCGCTCGCCTTCGAGGCGGAGGCCGGCGCCGGCTTTCCCCGGGTCTTGCCTTCTGCGTCAGGAGTCGGAACCGCGGATGGCTGCCTCTCCCTCGTTTTCGTCGCGGGATTGGCGGACCCGCGCCACATTGAGAACCCCGAGCAGCTCCCGGCTTACTGCTACCCGGCCGAGCACGGCCCGCGCTCCCCGAGTTTCTCCCGCGCCACCGTGGTGAAACTGCCGGCTCGCACCCTCAGCTTTATTTCCGGTACCGCGGCCATCAAGGGCCACCAGAGCATCGCGCCGGACGTGTTGGAACCCCAACTCACTTGCACGCTCGATAATCTCCAACTCATCTCCCAAACCTCGGGTTTGGGCGAGAACCTCGGCGCCGACTGCGCGCTGCAGCGCCACTTCAAAGTCTATGTCCGCCACGCCAGAGATTTGAAAGCGGTCCAAACCCGGCTGGAGCGCGATCTCCTGAAACCCGCCGATCACGTGACTTATCTGCAGGCCGACATCTGCCGGGCCGAACTGCTGCTCGAGATCGAGGCCACCCTCATCAGCTGAGGTGGTCCGTGCGCTTCCTCGTTCGCCAAGGGTTCGGAGGACAAGCCGCATAAAGTTAAGGGCCGGGCGAAATGCGCCCTGTCTTTCAGCCCCCACTCAAGAGCTTCCGTAACTGGCGAACATCCGGCTTACCCCGCGCCGTCAGCGGAAGTTCGGTCACGGTCACGATTTTTTTGGGAATCTTCCAGCCCGCGAGTCGGTCGCGCAGCGCCTCGCGCAATTCCACCGCCGTCTGCCGGCTGGCCACGATCGCCGCGAGCGCATCGCCGCGTGCCGCATGCACCGCCACATGCGCATCCTTCACGCCCGGAAGCTGGCGCAACACCCGCTCGACCTCCGCCAGATCGAGCCGCCGGCCCGCAATCTTCACCATCCGGCCCGCGCGGCCCAGCAGCACCAGCTCGCCCCCTTCATTCAGCTCCCCGTGGTCCGCGGGCCGGAACCGACCTCGTCCTCCCACCGCTGGGCTCGTCACCCAGAACCGGCCGCCGACGCCAAAGCGCAGTTTCACGCCCGGAATCAACCGCCCTACACTGCCGCCCGTGAGTGCGGCGTCGCCCGCGCGATCATAGGTGATGCCACCCGTCTCGCTTGAGCCGTAGAAATTATGGATCTTCCGTCCGAATTTCTGTTGAAAGACCTGCGCAATTTCCGGCGGCAACGGCGCTCCCGCCGAAATGACTGTTCGCAAACTGCTCAGGTCAGCTCGCGCTATCTCCGACTCCGCCAGCACGCGCAATAGCGCCGGCACCGCTGGAAACACCGTGGGCCGCCACAGGGCGATCGCCGCCGCCAGCGCCTGCGGTAAGGCTGGGACGCCGCAAATCATCGCCGTGCCCTGCGCCAGCAAGGGCAATACCAGGTTGCCCAGCCCGTAAGAATGTCCGAGCGGAACGCAGGCCAGGTTCACATCGCGAGGCGTGATCCCCATTGCCGCGCACACCTGCCGTCCATCCGCCAGCAATTGGTCATCGGTGAAGGGCAGCGCCCGCGGCAGCCCTGTCGTCCCCGACGTGAGCTTGATGAGTCTCACCGGGCCGCGCGCCGCACGTTTCGCCGCACTGATTCGTTCCAGTTGTCCGTCGTGCCAAAGAAATTCTGCGCCAATGGCCTTCGCGGTCGCGCGCTGCGCCGCCAATGGCTCGCCGGGATCCAGCGCCACGATGATCGCATCGCTCGCCAGCAGTCCGAGAAACAGGCGGAACCATTCCGGCCCGTTTGCCTCGGCAAAAACCACGCGCCGTCGCGCCAGCGCGTCACCATTCTCTTTCGCCCACGTCGCACCGAGTTCGGCCAGTTCTGTCCGGCTCCAGGAACGTCCCGTTGCCGCTTCGTGCAAGGCGGCGGCTGCCGGGCTCGCCTTCACCGTCCGGATCCACGCCTGAAATACACCGGAACGTCGACCTGTCTTTCCGGCTTTTTCCCCCGCCTTCATTCGCGTCACTTTGCGTTCCTTCGCGGTTCGACCGCCCGCGCCAGCGGTTCCAACTCCACCGCTGCCAGTGCCGTGAGCACAATCAGCGCCACGGTCATGCCGAGCGCGTGGATGACCGGGATGCGACTGAACCCCAGGACACCAAACGACGCCGCTGTGCAAAGCGCCGAGAGCCGGATCGAAACCGGTGGCGCAGTGTGCGCACTGGCGTTGTCCGAAGAAAAAATTGCGTAGTTGTGCGAGAGACACACCCCGAGAAACGCCCCGAGGAGATTGAACAGATTCAGCGTCTGTCCCATCAGCCCCAGCACGCCAAAGACAAAGAAACAGGAACCCGCCGGGATCAGCGCAATCCGCACGCCGCGACGAAAGGGATAGATCGCGAACACACTCGCGATCACCAGACCGAGCCCGATCAGGCTCAACCGCAGCGCCGACCAGCGGTAGCGCGTGAAGAGATTATTGAGCGACTGCAGCTGGCCCACCCCCACCGTGTGCAACTCTGCCGGCGGCGATGCGCCCTCCGGCTGCTCGATCATCGTGAGAAACCAGAAATTGGGGCCATGCAAATTCCCCAGCATCGCCATCGGGCCGGTCAACATGCCCTGAACCGTCTGCGCCACCGCCGCATAATCCATCGTCGGCGGATGCAGCCGCAAATTCGCCCAGGACGCGAAAAAGCCGTCGAAGGAAGCGCTTAAAAATCCGTGGCGATCCAGCGCAGCCTTGAAATCCGCCTCGAAATTCCCCAGCGCCTTCAACCGCGGCCCCAGCTCGCGCCAGTCGGCCTCCGTCGGCAGCAGCAACCCGAGGCTCGCCGCCGACGCTTTCGGCGCGAGCTTGGCCTCGTAGGCGATGAAATCCTCCAGGTGTTGCCGCGCGTCCGCGACGGAACTCCCCTGCGTGAGGTAAACCGTGCTCGTCGTGCTTTCGCCAAACAGCGCCCGCAACGACTCCTCGTTCGCCTTCAGCTCCGGCGATGGAATGTCGAGCTGCCGGATGTCATCGCGCCAGTGCAGCAGCCACGGGCCGCCGAGCGCGATCGCCAAGGCCAGAACAAACAGCCCGCGCAACGCGCCGCGCAGCCACGGTTTCGACCGGCCGGCCCCGAGCGCGCCAAAGTCCCGCCCTTCCAGTCGCGGACGCTCGAGTTGCGCAAAATACAGCATGGCCGCACCCAGCGCGCAGAGTAAACCCGCACCGACAAACAGCCCGATCTGCCGGATGAGCGGCAGCTCCGAAAACATCAGCAGCGAGAATCCGATCACCGTGGTGAGGCAACTGGCGAGCAGCGGCTTCAGCAGCCGGCGCAGCTTGCTGGCATATGGCTCATCCTCTCGCAGCGACGGCTGCATGTAGATGTAGAAGCCGTAATCGATCGCGACGCCCGCCAGCAGCGAGCCGATCACAAACACGAGGATGTGCAGCCGGTCGAACACCATCGTGGAGATCGTCCACGCGCCGAGCAGCGAAAGCGCAATCACCGGCACGAGATGCAGGATCTTGTAGATCCGGCGCACGAAAATGCAGCTCACCGCCAGCACTGCCAGCAGCGACGCGATGTTCAGCAACCGCAGCTCCGACTCGATCCGCGCCCGGCTGGCCGCCGCGAAGCGGTTGACCCCGCTCCAGCGCAGGCGCACGCCCGGATGCTCCGCCCGCACCCGCGCGAATGCCGCCTCCACCGCGTCAAACACCGGCTTCTGACCTTCCTCCGCCAGCGGCGACACGGCGATCCGCGACCAAACGAGCGCGTTGCCGCCGGACCCTTTGCCGGGACCCGACAGCCCCTGCGATTTGAGCGCCAACCCCGGCACCAGCAGCAGCGGATCCACGAGCGTGAGATCCTGCAGCGCCGTTGCCTCAGGTCGGGTAAGAAACGATTCCAACTCCGCCGCGGCGCTCTCTGCCAGCCATGAGGAAAATTGCGCCGCGGGCTGTCCGGTCGCTGCAAAGGTGCGTTCATGCTGGCCCAGCCACGAGGGTAGCAGCAGTTCAAAGCGGTGCTCGTAGACCTGACGCCCCAGCGCGGTTTGCGCCGAATCGTCACCGATCACCACGGCCTCGGCAAACAGCGGACTCTTGGTCAACTCCGCCGCGAGCTGCTTCGCTGCAGCGGTCGGGGCGACGCCCGGCGCCGCCGGATCGTCGACGGCGAACAGCATCACGCGTGCCTGGACATCATTCGCGAAACCCCGGATGAGGGTAAGCTCCGGCGCCTGCTCGCCCGCGGGAATCAGATCCAGCACGTTGGTGGAAATCTTCTCCGCGAAATTCAGCCGGGCCAGCCAACCCACGCAGCCCACCGCAAAGACAATCAGGACGAGCCGGGCGAAGATTTTTTGGCGACGCGGTTCCACGGCAGCGGCTCAGCGGAAAAACCGACGGATCGCGTCGCCCGAGAAAATCACATTCTCGCGGGTGTCGCTGATCAAGATCTCGATTCGTTGCGTCGGGCTCTTCACCAGGTCGATTCGCTCCACCCCGGCGTCGTGTCCACTCACTGCGAGCACGCCGATGAGGTCGCCCAGTGCTTTATCCTTTGGCACAAACGCCAGCGTCCACCGTCCGCCCACCCGCTGGCCATGCACGATGAACGCCTGCTCCAAGGCCGCCAAATCAAAGCGCAAGACGCTGACCATCGCCGACGTGATGGCCTGCGCCCGGCTGTCGGCCGGCGCCTCCCGTTCGCGGCCTTCATTGTCGCGCATCAGCAGACCCTTGGAATCGACGATCAAAATGTGCTCATCTGGCTCGAGGTAACGCAGGCTCATCCCCCGGTCGGGCACGATGCGGATCTCGCCCTTCAAGACGACCGGCGTCTTGCGAAAGGGGAAATAGCGGTGCTCCTCGAACTTTGACTGACGCGTCTTGCTCTCCCCCAGTCGCGTGAAGAGGTCGCGCCACGCCGGATCGTGCGCCGGATCGGCCAGCAGCGTGTCGGGACCTGTCGGCAACATTACCTCGGCCGACGCCCGCGGGCCAACGGTCCCGACCAGAACGGCCCACAGGGCAAAGCGAAGGAAGAAATTTTTCATGTTGAACGGCGGTTGCGCAATACACCGACCCAGCGCCAGAGCAGAAGTTGCGTGAGCAAGCGCAAATGAAGCCACGCCATCTTCAGGTTGTCGCGCACGTATTTAAAGTGGGAAACCCCTCCGGCGGTCTTGTCCAGATAGCGGCAGGGCGCAGGTAGATTGAGTGTGGGCACCCCCGCCCAAACGAGTCGGACCGCCACTTCCGGATCGAAGTCGAACCCCCGCGCCCAGCGCGTGGACGCGAGGATGTGATGAAGCGGCGCCGCGGGATAAACCCGGAACCCGAACAGCGGATCGTCGATCCCCTCACCCAGGATTTCCACCCGCGCGAACCAGACGCTGATCTTTCGCCCTCGCAGACGGATGAGAGGCGCCTCCGGACCGAACTCCGGCCGCCCCAGCACCAAGGCGGAGGGATGCGCCTGGGACGCCGCCATGAATTCCGGAATATACCCGGCGGGATGCTGCCCATCCGAATCCATCGTCAATACATGAGTGAAGCCCGCCTCGATCGCGGCGGCGGTCCCGGTCGCGACGGCCGCACCTTTGCCGCCATTCTGCGCTCGCACCAACACCCGGATGTCAGGTTCATGGAGAGCAAGTGACTCGATCGCCGCGGTGCTGCCATCGGTGCTGCCATCCACCACCACCCAGATCGGTCGCCAGTGGTTCAACGCCCCTTGGACCGTTGTAACCAACTGCGATCCGGCGTTGTAACTGGGGATGAGGACGAGGTGGGTGTTAGACGCGGACATCATGGCGAGGCCAGTGCCGCCGAGAGTTGCCGCGCCGCCCGCGCCGTCAACTCCTTGGCGCTCTCGCCCGTGATCGCGGACATCTCGCCGAGGAAGGAAATTTTGACCTGCGACGGGAAGTTGGGAATGCGCCACCACGGCGCCCCTTTCGGCGCTAGATCGCGCGGCGCGCGGATAACCAGCAGGCGCACCGGCACATGAGCCCGGGCCGCGATCAGCGCAAAGCCGGATTTGAGGGGATTAAGATCCACGCCCGCCAGCGTGCGGGTTCCTTCCGGAAAAATCAGGAGCGACCGACCCGCCACAACCCGCTCCGCCACATCCCGGATGACGTCCACGCCCGCAGCCCCCGACGCATACCCTGCCATCAACGCCGCTGGCCCCATCGTCGGATTGCGCATCACCGCGGGTTTAAAAATGCAGATCGTGTCCG
>JBDTJA010000123.1:0-12730 GCA_039936075.1 Opitutaceae bacterium
TCGTGGACGTGGTCTCGTTTTGAGGCGACAGCACGATTCGCTTAACTCCGGGCCACGGGTCGGGAGACCCGTGCCACTTTGCAGCCACTTCAGTTTGCCTTTACTCCTCCGGCGTCTCTCCCGCCCCCGGAGCACCCGCCGGCGTAACCCGCCGGAAATCACTCCAGTCATACTCAATCCGCTCACCGAGGCGCGCCATCACCACATGGGCAAGCCCGGTCGGCCGCGACGTCGCAGGGCCCACCACCGCTCCGTTCGCGGTCGAAGGATTCATCCTCACGTCAAAGTTGAGCTCGATGATGCGCGCCAGCCCGAGGGCCGCGCGAAAGGGCACATCAATCCCCGCCTTCACTTCTTCGATGGCGTGGGTGGCCCGATTGACGG
Source organism: Opitutaceae bacterium (assembly GCA_039936075.1). Lineage (GTDB taxonomy): Bacteria > Verrucomicrobiota > Verrucomicrobiia > Opitutales > Opitutaceae > Opi-474. The sequence continues at coordinate 385 of JBDTJA010000123.1, forward strand.
TCACGGTCAGAACCACGTGATCCACGGGCAACAGCACGGCATGCGGACTGCGCATCGGTAAAAGATAACTGATCGTTTCCGGCGTCGACCCCGCGAGGGTGGCGTTTTCCAGATCCAGATAGTCGTCCAGCAATTTGGGCGCCTTCTGGCGCTTCCGCGCCTTGACTTTCTGCCAGGCGAGACGCCGTTCGTCCGTCGGCGCTTGGCCGTCAACGCTCAGCAGCGTCCACCGCGCTGCGCCTGCCTTGGAGGGATCGTAGCGTTCCACGCGTTCTTCCTCCACCGCTTCGCCGTCAAACTTCCTCACCCGCATCGTGAAAGCCCAGCGCCCAATTTCACCCCGCCATTTCTCGGTGGCCTGATTGAGCACTGGCGACCGTGCAGCCGCCTCGGGAATCAAACCCAGACCGAACAGAATGATGCACAGGGCCAGTCGCATGGAAGTCCCATAGACCGCCCGAAGCGCGCCGGGTTACCGGTCGTTTCAGCGGGGACTTTCTGCTCGCAGCAGCCGCAGGGCGTTGGCCACCACGAGCAGGGTCGCGCCGGTATCCGCCATGATCGCGAGCCACAAACTGGCGTGGCCCATCAAGGTCAGGATAAGGAAGACCGCCTTCAGCGTCAGCGCGAAGCTGATGTTGAAACGGATAATTCCAAGCGTGCGGCGGCCGAGTCGGATCGTTTCAGCAATTTTTCCCAGATCATCCTGCATCAGGGCGATGTCCGCCGTTTCAATGGCCGCATCCGTGCCGGCCGTGCCCATCGCGATGCCCACCGTGGCGACCGCCATGGCCGGCGCGTCATTCACCCCATCGCCGACCATGCCGACCGAACCGTGTTGAGCCCGCAGCGCTTTCACGGCGGCAACCTTGTCGTCGGGTAGCAAATCGCCCCGCGCTTCATCGATCCCCACCTGCCGGGCGATGAAGTCCGCCGTGCGTTGATTGTCGCCGCTGAGCATCACGACCGAAACCACTCCCGCCGCGTGCAAAGCCTGAATCGCCTCGCGGGCATGGGCGCGGACCGTGTCGCCGACCGCGATGATTCCAAGCACCTCGCCCTGGCAGTCCCCGTGCGGCCGATGACCGACCACGACGACGGATTGCCCGCGCGCCTCGACCGTGGCGATGCGGCGTTCGATGTCTTCCGAGCAGACGCCCAGCTCGTGGGTGAAACGGTGATTGCCGACGAAATAGACATGGCCATCCACGGTGCCCTCGGCGCCGCGTCCACTCTGGGCCAGATAGTTTTCGGCCCGCGGAAAGGCGATCTGGCCGGCCTTGGCGTGAGCGACGACGGCCTTCGCCAGCGGATGCGGCGAATGGTCATCGACCGCCGCGGCGATGCGCATGACCTCCTGCTCCGTCGTGGACCCGAGGATTTCCACACCCAGGACCTGCGGTTTGCCTTCCGTGATGGTGCCGGTCTTGTCCATCGCGAGCGCCCGGAGACGGCCAATGGTTTCAAGATGCGCACCGCCTTTAACCAGGACGCCGCGTCGCGCCAGCGCCGTCAGGCCGGCGACAATGCTCACCGGCGTGGAAATCACCAAAGCACAGGGGCAGGCGATGATCAGCAATACACAGGCTCGATAAAGCCAGACCGACCAGACTCCGCCGAAAAATAACGGCGGGGCAAGAAACACCAGCACGGCGACGACTGTGACGGCGGGGGTGTAATAACGGGCAAAGACATCCACGAACCGCTGGGTGGGCGCTTTCTGCTCCTGCGCCTCCGCCACCAGCTGAATGATGCGCGCGAGCGTGGTGTCGCCCGCCGCTTTGGTGACCCGAATTTCCAACGACCCCTCCCCATTCACCGTCCCCGCAAAGACCGTCGCCCCGGGTTTCTTCTCCACGGGCACGGACTCACCCGTGATGGGCGCCTGGTTCACGGAGGATTCTCCGGCCAGCACCTCGCCATCCAGCGGAATGCTCATGCCGGATTTTACGGCGACGGTTTCGCCGGTCGTAACCTGCTCAACCGGGACTTCCGTGTAGCTGCCTTCGCGTTTGACCGAGGCAACCCTGGGCGCGATTTCCAACAAGGCCGCCGTGGCCCGGCGGGCGCGACGATCCGCCCAGCCCTCCAGCCATTCCGCAACGCCGAACAGGAAAACCACCGTCGCCGCCTCCGCCCACTGGCCGATGATGGCGGCGCCGACCGCGGCGATCACGACCAGCAGATTGATGTCTGGTCGCAGCCGCAGCACGGCGCGCCACGCCTTGGGCAGCAGGAACCAACCACCGGTGATCATGGCGACCGTGAACCACCCTGGGACCGCCGCGCCGGGGAGCGTTTTGGTCCATTCGCCCAGCAGTCCAAGCCCCACGATCACGCCCGACGCGACCAGACTGCGGGTCTCCCCTGGATGGGAGCCATGATCGCATCCGTCATGGTCGCCGTGAGCGTGCTCGCCAGCCGGGCCATGGGCCGGGGCTTCTTGGTCGGTGACGCGGGCGTGATCGTGAGGCATGAGCGACTAAGGGGGATACCCCCTTCCCCCTAAATGGCAAGGCCGGCGGGAAATGACTTTGAGTTTATCCCGCCCCGGCTTTTCATTGCGGCCATGCCTTCCCCCGCCAAAGCCCCGTCGCCGGAGAATCGTCCCGCCCTGACCCTCCGGGTGCGCAAGGTCGCCGGGCAACTGCGCACGATTGAAAAGATGATCGAGGAAGACCGCGATTGCGCGGACATCCTCACCCAACTCGTGTCGGCCCGCCGGGGGCTGAAGTCCCTCGCCGAAACCTTGATCCAAAGCCACCTGCGACATTGCGTGGGCGAGGCGAAAAGCCTCGCCGAGGCCCAGCAGCGGCTGCGCGGGATGCTTTCCGTGCTGGAACGGTATGTGGAATAGGCCGGTGTCATCCCGCTGCCCGCTCCGGGGCTGACGATGGCTTCGGGGGATGCACCACGGGCACCAGCGGGCCATCCCGCTCGAAGACCTTATAGAGCGTGGGCAGAATGTAGAGGGTCAACAGGGTTGAGCTGATGAGCCCGCCGATGACGACCGCGGCGAGTGGTTTTTGAATTTCGCTGCCGGGTCCCGTGGCAAAGAGCATGGGGGTGAGTCCCAAGGCCGCGACGCTGGCCGTGATGAGGACGGGGCGCAGCCGCAACCCGGCCCCTTCGATCACCGCCAAACTGACTTTCATGCCTTCCCGCCGGAGTTCGTTGAAGTAACTGACCATCACGACGCCGTTCAGCACGGCGACGCCGAACAGTGCGATAAAGCCGACGCTGGCGCTGACGCTCAAGTTGAAGTCGCCCACGACCAGGGCAACGATGCCGCCGATGAGCGCGAACGGAATGTTCAGGATGATGAGCGTCGCCTGCTTGACCGAGTTGAACGCGCTGAACAGCAGGAGAAAAATCGCCGCGATCGTAATCGGGACCACGAGGGCGAAACGTTTCATCGCCCGCTGCTGGTTCTCGAACTGGCCACCCCAAGTAATAAAGTAGCCCGGCGGCAGTTTCACCGCCGCGTCGATTTTCTGCCGGGCCTCGGCGACAAAGCCGCCGAGGTCGCGCCCCGTGACGTTGCACTCGATGACGATCCGGCGCTGGCCCATCTCGCGGCTGATCTGGGCCGGGCCTTCGCTGACCTCGACCTTGGCAAGCTGCCCGAGCGGGATCAGCGCCCCACTCGGAGAGGGAATGAGAATCTCGCGAATGGATTCCACGTCGGCGCGCGCCGACTCGGGAAACCGCACGGCAAGGCCGAAAACCTTCAGGCCCTCATAGACTTTGGTCACCTCTTTGCCGCCGATCGCCGTTTCGATCGCGCTCTGGATGTCCGCCACATTGATGCCGTAGCGGGCGATCCTGGTCCGATCGATTTCGATCTGGAGATAGGCCAGGCCACTGACCTTTTCGACGTTGATGTCGGTGGCGCCCGGAACCTTGCCCAGAATCCGGGCAACGATCTCCGCCCTTTGCTTCAAGACGTCGAGATCGTCTCCGAAAATCTTGATGCCGATCGCTGATTTGACGCCGCTCACCAGCTCGTCAACGCGTAGCGCGATCGGCTGGGAAAAACTGGAGGCCACCCCGGCGAGCTCGCCCAAGGCGAGGCGCATCTTCTCGACCAGGTCTTCCTTCGATTTCGTTGTCGTCCATTCTGCACGAGGCTTAAGCGTCACAATCACGTCACTGATCTCCACGCCCATGGGATCCGAGGCGATGTCGGCCCGGCCGGTCTTGGACACCACGTCGATCACCTCGGGGAACTGCTTGAGGAGCTTCTCGGCCTCGGTCTGCAACGCGAGGGACTGAGTGAGCGAGATGCTCGGGATGCGAAATGTCTGCACCGCGATCGAGCCTTCGTCGAGCGCCGGCAAAAACTCCGTGCCGATGCGCGGCACGAGCGTAAACGACCCCGCCAAGGCCAGCACGGCCACCCCGAGCACGATCCACGGGTGGTTCACACAGGGCTTGAGGGTATGGACGTAAAATGACTTCAGCCAGCGGATATGAACCGGGTCGTGCTCGTGGGGCTCCTGTTTAAGGAAGAAGGTGCAGAGCGTCGGGACGAGCGTGAGCGAGAGGATCAGCGACCCGAGCAGCGCGAACGAGATGGTGAACGCGAGCGGGGCGAACATCTTGCCCTCAAAGCCTTCCAGCGTGAACAGCGGCAGGAACACGATGATGATGATCGCGATGCCGAACACGATGGGCCGGCCGACCTCCTGGGCGGCGGAGAGCACGGTCTCGATCTTGCCGACGCGGGCCGGATTTTCCCTGTCAGGCATGGCGGTGAGATGCCGGTGAACATTTTCCACCATCACCACCGCGCCATCCGCCATCATGCCAATGCCAATGGCCAGGCCGCCCAGCGACATGAGATTCGCGCTCAGACCATACCATTTCATCAGGATAAAGGCGAAGAGCGCCGCGAGGGGAAGAATGAGCGTGACGATGATGGCGCTGCGCACGTCAGCGAGCAGCACGATCAGGACCAGCAATACAAAGATGGCTCCTTCCTGAAGTGCCTTCGTGACGGTGTGGATGGCCTGCTTGACGAGGTCGGTCCGGTCGTAAAATGGCACCAGTTCGACGCCCTTGGGCAGCGCCTGCTGGATGGTGGGCAATCGCGCTTTGACGGCGTTGACGACGTCGCGGCCACTCGCGCCCTTCAACATCAGCACGATGCCCGCGACGGCTTCGCCCTGCCCATTGGCCGTGACCGCACCCTGGCGCAGCTCCGCCCCAATCTGCACCGCCGCGACATCGCGGATGTAGATCGGCGCGTGGTTCTTTGCGCTGACGATGATGTTTTCTATGTCTGGGATGTCTTTCACCAAGCCCAAGCCGCGCACGACATACTGCTCGGACTTGTGTTCGATGAAATTGCCGCTGGCGTTGGCATTGTTCTTTTCGAGCGCCTCGAACACTTGCGCGAGAGTGACGCCAAACGAGGTGAGGCGATCTGGATTCACGATGACCTGATATTGTTTCACGAGGCCACCGAAGGAGTTCACGTCGGTGACCCCCGGCACCGTGCGCAGAATCGGCCGGACGATGTAGTCCTGAATCGTGCGCAGCTCGGTGGCGTCATGCTTCCCGTCATGGCTGACGAGGGTGTACTGGAAAACTTCGCCCAAACCGGAAGTGATCGGCCCCAGCTGGACATCCACGCCCGCCGGGAGGCTCGCCCGCACGCTTTGCAGCCGCTCGCTGACGAGCTGGCGCGCGAAATAGTCATTTACCCCGTCTTCAAACCCAATGGTGATGGCCGCCAGGCCGATCTTTGAAACCGAGCGGGTCTCGGTCAGGCGGGGCAAGCCCGCGACGCCCCATTCGATGGGCCGCGTGACCAGCTTCTCGACCTCGGGCGGCGACATGCCCCCCGCCGTGGCGAGCACCAGGACCTGCACATTCGTTACGTCCGGAAACGCATCGATGGGAATCTGCTTCAGCGCGAGCACGCCAAGGCCGGCGAGGCCAAGCGCACCGAGGATCACCAGCATGCGCTGGCGGACGGAGAATGTGAGAATCGCGTTGATCATGTTCATTCCTCCCCCAGCTCACCTTTGAGCATTTCAGATTTGAGAATGAAGCTGCCCACGGTGACGACCCGCTCGCCGGCCGTGACTCCGGCGCGAATCTCCACCCGGCCGTGCTGCTCGAGGCCGGGCGTGACGACGCGTTTCTCAAACCGGCTTTCACTGGTTGCGACGAAGACCACCTGCTCGTCGTCCATCGTCTGGATGGCCTGCCCGGAAATCACCAGCACGTCCTCCAGGACGTGCGTGGCAATTTCAACGTCGGCAAACATTCCGGGCTTCAGCCGACCATCAGCGTTGTTCACCTCGATGCGAATTTCCAGCGTTCGCGATTCCGCTTCCACGCGGTTGCCGATCAGCACCACTTTCCCCTGAAATGATTCTGCGGGGTACGCGAGCACGGTGAACGTGGCCTCCTGCCCGACTCGTACGACACCGATATCGCGTTCCTTGATCTCGGCCAGCACCCACAAATCCGTGGGATCGCTGATGGTATAAACCGGCGTGTCCTTGCTGATGAGTTCGCCCACGGTGCGGTGGCGTTCAACGATGCGGCCGTCAATCGGCGCCCGGAGTTCCAGCGGCTTGCCGAGCAGCTCCGGGGTTTGGACCAGCGCCAGCACGTCGCCCGCTTTCACCGGCGCGTTCAGGTCGGCATTGAGTTGCGTGAGACGACCTTCGAGCGTGCTGGTGACCTTGGCGGTCTTGTTGAGATTATCGTCAATGCGCGCCATAGCCCGGAGCGTCAGGCTCAGGCTGCCCCGGCTTACTGGCTCGGTCTGAATCTTGACGTGGCTCAGGTTTTCCTTGGTCAGAACGACGACGTTATCCGCGTGGCGAGTTTCTGCTTTCGCCTGCGGTTGCGGCGCGGGTTCCGTTTTGGTGCAGCCGCTGAAGGCGACGAGTAAGGCCAGAGCCGCCGTGGGGCGGAGAAGGGATGGTTTCATGAGAGGGAATTAGGGATTGGTCGGGGAGAGCTTGATTTCGAGCGGCACGCCCACCGCCGATTCGAGGGCGGCGCGGCTGCGGGCGACGTTGGCGATGGCGTCGTAGTAGTCGGCGAGCGTGTCGAAATAGGTGCGCTTGGCGTCGAGGTAGATGAGCAGTGAGGTGGCGTTCTGCGCGTAGCTGCGCTCGGCCTGCTCCACCACGGCCTTGAGCTGGGCGAGGTAGGCGGGCGAATAGAGCGCCAGCTGACTGCGCGCGGCGGCCAGCTGGGTCGCCGCCTTCGTGACCGCCCCCGCAATCTCGCGCCGCAGTTGCTCCGTCTCGGCGAGTACCTGGCGTTGCGCGGCGGTCGCCGTCAGCACTTCACCCCGGCCCAGATTTTTATCCGGCAGGGAAAACGTGGCGCTGATCCCCAGGACTTGCTCCGACTTGCTGTAGTCGAGCAACGGACCGATTGCGTAGTCGGATTTCCGAGCCAAGCGGGCCGCGCGCACATTCAGCCCGGCAATTTCCGCCTGCATCGCCTGCGCGCGCAGGCTGGGGTTGTCCGCCAGCGCGACCAACAGCAGGTCCGACAGCGAGCGTTCCGCCACGGCGTCGTCCAGTGTGCCGCTGACTTCGAGCTGGGCCGAGGGGTCCCGCCCCAGCAAGGCATTCAACTCGACCCGGGCAGCCGCCCGGTCTCCTTCCGCCGCCCCCAACAAGCGGCGTGCGGTGATGACATCGCCCTGGCTCTTCACCGCTTCAAAATCCGACGCATAGCCACTCTCGGCCCGCCTTGCGGCGGCCTGCTGGAAGATTTGGGCCGACTCGATTTGCTGCTGGCGCAGTCCGATGATGCTTTGCGTGGCGAGGAGTTCATAAAACGCCTTGCGCACCGCAGCGGTCAGTTGAAACCGCCAACCCTCGATGCCGAGCTGGCGCAACTCCACGTTGCGTTCGGCAATCGACACGAGAAGTTCCCGCTTGCCGGCGAAGACAAAGGTCTGGCTCAACGCGATCGTGCCTTTGAATTCGTGGTGGGAGCTGTCGCCTTCGCGAATGCGTTTCCAACCCGGGGCGACAGTGAGTTCGCGATTGGGCCGAGTTTGCGCGCTGAGTACCCCCCCGCGGGCGGCCTCCACCTCGGCGTCGATCACCCGGTTCATCGGGCTGTGCGCCAATGCTTCGGCCATCGCGGCTTCGAGGGTGAGTTTGTCGTGGGTGGAGGTGAAAAGGCTCGGGTTTGGACCATCGGCGTCGGGCGCCGGAATGGGGTTATCGGCGGCGAATCCGGGGGGAATCGCGATCAACGCGGCGCCGAGAGTGAGAAGGAAAAAAGGAAATTTGGAGACGATCATGCGGAGGAAAAATGAGGGAAGGGAGGGAGGCAGGCAGGCAGGCATGGCACAGCCCGCGGAAACGTGACGCGTGACGCGCCACCGCCAGGAGAAATCGCCGATCAGCCCGCGCAGGGACTAATCAAGCGCCAAGGATAGACGGAGCGCGCGCCGGCAAGGCTGCGCGCTGCGTAAACTGCCACGTCCTGACCCAATCAAGTGGACGATCCATCGTCACCCTTGGGAAAGCTACCGCCGCAACGGCGGTCGCCTCGAAAACGCAATGATTGCAAAGGAAACCAACGAGGCCTGCGAGGATTGGCACCGGAGCTTTCAGCACCGGGGTGGCCTGACTGTATGCTGCGTTTTCCACTGTGCTGCACCCATCGATTGCCGCGTTTTGCGACGCGCAACTGCTTTGTTCATCCGGGCAGGTCGTGGGAATCAGCCCGGTCACCTGCATGGCGCAGTGCTGCGTCGCCGGCAGCCACAGGGCAACCAGCAGCAGACTGAGCATGGGCAGGAAGCGACGCATGGGGATGCCTGCGAATACGCTGTCCCGCCGTTTAGCTGTCAACCTGTGTTTACGATGTTGCACCTGATCGGAGCCGCCGGAGAGCCCTTAAAAATCCAGCGCCTTCATCGGGCCGATCTTCATGCCGAAACGGTCGCCCACCGGGCAAAGGCGGATTCACTCCGCGGGAGCCATGATTAGTTTTTGCCAATCCGCCGGGCGCATGGAAACTCGGAGGCATGGACTATCTCGTCTGGACGCTCACGGGGCTGCTCATGCTGGCGGGCCTGGCCGGCACGCTGGTGCCGCTGCTGCCAGGCACCCTGCTGATCCTCCTCGCCGCCGTGGGGCACAAACTGCTCCTGACCGACAGTCTAGGCTGGGGTGCGATTAGCGGGATCGCCGCGATCTGGGTCTTTTCCGTGGCGGCAGACTTTAGCTGCACGCTCCTCGGCGCCCGCTTGTTCGGCGGCAGCAAGTGGGGCATGGCCGGTGCAAGTGGCGGGGCGCTGGTCGGGATGTTCATTTCCCTGCCGGCACTCGTGCTCGGCAGCGTTTTTGGCGCGATCGCCGCGGAGAAACTTGGCGCCAAGCGCTCCGACGGTGAAGCGCTCCGCGCCGGCGCCGGCGCGGCCTTCGGCTTCGTGCTCTCTACGGGCGCGCGGTTTGGCTGCGCCATTGGAATTGATCGTCCTGTTCGTGATCGCGGCTTGGTCGCGGTAGAAAGCGGCTACAAACCCGGTTCGTCATCCTGAACGAAGTAAGGCATCCAGTTGGATACCGCCGAAGCCCCTGCGAGGGCTCGCTGGAGCCATCGCGAGACTCAGGATGACAATCGCCGAGTCCGGAGATTGAAAACACGCACCTATTGCCGCCTCAAAAATCCAGCGCCTTAATCGGGCCGATCTTCACGCCGAAACGATCGCCGTACGGCTTCACGCGGGCGAAATCTTTTCGCATCACCTCGAAGCCGCCGCCGAATTTCAGAAACAGGATCGTCGCCGTCCCATCGCCGCTCATTTTGACGGGCAGCGGATCGTGGGCGGAGTCCACGGTGGCGAACTCGACGCTCGCCTCACCCGATTTGACCTTCACCACGAATTTCATCCGGAAGGCGCTGCGGACGCGCAAGGCCACGTTTTCGAACGAACCCGACGCGCGGTTGACCCGCGCAAACAGCTGGAATTTCTCCACCGGGAGTGTGCCCTTCCCGTCGTTGTGGAGCGGCACCTCGTACGTGACGCTCTCGGGCGTTTCGTTCGCGATCGTGGCGTGCGTGAGGTCGATCGAGGCCGTGCCCCCATTCATCTCGAACTTCGGGAGCTCGCTGCCGGGCGTCTTGCCCTCGGCTTCTTGCTGAGCGAATTTTTTCGCGCGTTTTTCGCCCCGCTCCCGGAAGTTCTTGAGCTGCTTCTCAGTCGGCGGCTTGCCGTCAATCTTCAACGGCCTGTATTGCTCGGCGTAGGGCTTCGACGGGTCGAAGCGGAGAATGGTCTCCTTCTTGACCACGCCCTTGTCATCCATGGTCTGCCGAATCTCCGTAAAGGCCCAGCGATCAAAATTTTTGGCGATTTTCCCCAGTGCGCCCAAGAGCAGCGGGGGCACCCCGGATTGATCCGCGGACGCGGGCGCATCCCCGGCGGCGACTCGGCCGGCGAGGGCGATGAAGAAAATTAGGACACAAAACGTGCGAGCCATCGCGCTATGAACCGCGCCTGGTCCGTTCGTTCCAGAAGATTTCTTGTCTTACAGTCGGCTTACCTCCGGCAGATCAGGAGCTCGCGCTCGTAGATCAATTCCGTCGGGCAGCCGGTCGTGCAGGTCGGGAAACAATTCCTCGTGCCGCATAACCTCCGCACGCCAGACCCCGCGGTCGAAGGCCATGATCTCGCCCATTTCGCCGCCGGAAAGGTTAGGCCGGTTCAATCGATGTTTTCGCTCGGGGCTTCAGCGACATTGCGTTTCTTCATCGGTGGAATGTACGCCGGACCACCTCCTGAGTAAGCGGGAAAGGCCGCCGGGCGCACTCCGATGAAGTGGAGCGCTTTCTGCGCAGCAGTTGTGACTCGCCTGGGCCTTTGGATCGGCGCAAATTCCCGCCATGCCCTCCCGCGCCGTTTTGGTCCTGGCCGTTCTCAGCCTCACGTTGGTTCCCGCTCGGGCCGTCGAGCACGAGGCTCCGCGCAAGATCAAGGTGGTCGTGGCTCCCCCGGTGACCGATCCCGACCTGACGACGTATTACATTGGGCTGTTAAGCCGGGGTCCGCGCGCGGGTGAAGGCACCCGGGACGAGCGCAAAAAAACCCATGCCGCGCAGTCCGCTTACCTCACCCGCCTGTCTCAAGAGGGTAAACTTCTCGTGAGCGGCCCACTGGTGGACGACAGCCCGCGGCGCGGAATCTACATTTTCAAATGCGCCACCCAAGCGGAGGCCGAGCTGCTCGCCGCCGACGATCCTGAGGTCAAGGCCGGGCGGCTCGCCGTGGAGGTGCACACCTGGTTGACTGAGAAGGGCGCCATCCGCGACCCGGCGTTTTCAGCGGAAAAGTAAATCCGCCGCCCATGCGCAAGCTCTCCATCTTCGTCGGTACCACGATAGGGAGTTATGTTGGCTGGGCGATTCCCGATTATTTCGGGGTGGGGTTTGGCTGGTGCTTTGTGATCAGCGGCATCGGCAGCATTGTCGGCGTCTGGGCCGGCTGGAAACTGGCGATGAAGCTCGAGGAGTGAGGTAGGCCGCGCGATCCGCGTGCGGAGCTCACCGCGATGCTGCCGCGCGCGGAGCACCCGGCCCACCCTATTTCATCGGCTCGATGTGCACCGTCACGTCGCTGATCGCATGCGGCACCGAGGCGAGCAGCGCATCCGTCACGGCGTGCGCGATGGCATGGCCCGCGCGGACGGTAAGTTCACCGTCCACGCGCACCTGAATGTCCACGAGATGGCTGAGGCCACTCTTGCGCACGCGCACCTTGTCGAGCGCCCGCACCCCCGGCACTCCGAGCGCGACGGCCCGGATCTCGTTTTCAAAACTCGTCGGCACCGCCGTGTCCATCACGTCGCCGATGGCGTGGTTGAACATCCGCACACCGTTGAACACGATGACCACGCACGCAAAAAGTGCGGCCCAGTCATCCGCGACCTCCCAGCCCTTCCCTCCCAGCACCGCCAGCGAAATACCCACGAACGCAGCCGCTGAGGTCATCGCATCCGACCAGTGGTGCAGCGCCTCGACGTCGAGCGCCGTGCTCCCGGCCGCCGCGCCCGCCTTCGCCATGCGTCGCGAGAACCAGATCTTGATCGCCACAATCCCCGCCAGCAGCGGCAGCGTGAACCAGTGCGGGCCTTGGTGGGGCGTGAGGATCTCGTGCACCGCGTGCACCGCGATCCAGGCCGCCGCCAGAAAAATGATCAACGTCACGCCCAGCGCCGCGAGCGGCTCGGCTTTCCCGTGGCCATACGGATGGTCGGCGTCGGGCGGCAACGCTGCGACGCGAAATCCCGCCCACACGAGGATCGACGAAAAGACATCGAGCAGCGATTCCGCGCCGTCCGCAATG
>JBDTJA010000124.1:0-6120 GCA_039936075.1 Opitutaceae bacterium
GGCCGTTTGTCGCCGGGGCGTTGCAGCATGCGGCCTACCGGCTCGTCGAGGGCGACAATCTCGATCTGCCCGCGCTGAAGCAGGCGATGGGCGGCTGCGACTTCGTGTTTCACCTCGCGGCCAATGCCGATGTGCGCTTCGGCACCGACCATCCCGACAAGGATCTCCAGCAAAACACCATCGCGACCTATCACGTGCTGGAGGCGATGCGCGCCAACGGCATCAAGCAGCTCGGATTTTCCTCCACGGGTTCCACGTATGGCGAAACCAAGGTCATTCCCACCCCCGAGGATGCGCCCTTCCCGATTCAAACGTCTCTCTACGGTGCCTCGAAAGTCGCCGGCGAGTGCATGATCCAGGCGTATTGCGAGGGCTTCGGTTTCGAGGGCTACATCTTCCGTTTCGTCTCGATCCTCGGTGAGCGCTACACCCACGGGCATGTCTTCGACTTCTACAAGCAACTCGTGGCTCATCCGGATCATCTGCGCGTGCTCGGCGATGGGACGCAGCGCAAATCGTATCTCTACATTCAGGACTGCATCTCGGCCATGCTCCACGTCACGAAGCTCGGCCTCGCGGCGAAGGCGAGGCACCGCGTCGAGGTCTTCAATCTAGGCGCGCCGGAATATTGCCAGGTCAAAGACTCCATCGGCTGGATCGGCGAGGCGCTCAACCTTAAGCCGCGCCTCGAGTTCAGCGGCGGGGAACGTGGCTGGATCGGCGATAATCCCTTTATCTTTCTGGAGACGAAAAAAATTCAGGGCACCGGCTGGCAGGCCCAGCTCACCATCCGCGAGGGCATCCTGCGCACGCTTCGCTGGCTCGAGGCCAATCCGTGGGTGTTTGAAAACCGATGAAAGTCGCGGTCCTCGGACTTTGGCACCTCGGCTGCGTGACCGCGGCCTGCGTCGCGCAGCACTTCGAAGTGACGGGGCTGGACTTTGACGCCGCGAATGTGGCCCGCCTGCAAAGCGGCCACGCGCCGCTCGCGGAACCCGGCCTCGATGCTTTGATCGTCGCGGGTCTCGCCTCGGGCCAGCTCCGTTTCACGGACGAGATCGAGGTCGCCTGCGCCGACGCCGATATTCTCTGGGTCACATACGACACGCCCGTGAACGAGAACGACCAGGCCGACATCGAGTCGGTCCTGCGCGAAGTCCGCCGCTGCGTGCCCGCTTTGCCTCCGGGCGCACTGGTGTTGCTCTCCTCGCAATTACCCGTCGGTACCTGCAAAAGGCTGGAGAACGAGTTTGGCGCTACCGGCTACCGTTTCGCGTGCTCCCCCGAGAATCTCCAGCTCGGCCAGGCTCTCGATGTTTTCAGTCAGGCCGACCGCGTGATTGTGGGCTGCCGGGATGAACGCGCTCAGACGCAGCTTGCCGAGTTGTTCGCGCCGTTCACCCACGAGGTCATCTGGATGCGGCCCGAGTCCGCCGAGATGACCAAGCACGCCATCAACTCGTTTCTCGCCGTCTCCATCACGTTCATGAACGAGGTCGCGCGGCTCTGTGAAGCCACCGGCGCCGACGCCAAGGAAGTTGAGCGCGGTCTGAAGAGCGAAAGCCGCATCGGCCCCAAAGCCTACCTCTCGCCGGGCGGCGCGTTCGCCGGCGGCACGCTCGCACGCGACGTCGTCACCCTGTCCACGCTCGGCCAGCAACTGGGCGAACCTCTCGAGGTGCTGCCAGCCATCAAGCGCAGCAACGACCGTCATCGCCAGTGGGCCGCCCAGAAACTTTCCAAGCTATTCGCCGGCGAAACCGGCCGCCGCGTCGCCCTGCTCGGCCTCACCTACAAGCCCGGGACGAGCACGCTCCGCCGAAGTTCCGCGGTCGAACTCGCTCGCTCGCTCGCGGCCGCCGGCTTCGAGGTGCACGCCTGTGATCCTTCGCAGCCGCCGCTGCCCGCCGATCTCGATTTTATAAATTTTAAACCGGATGCCGCGGCGGCCGTGGCCGGCGTCGATGCCGTCGTCGTCTGCACCGAGTGGCCGGAGTTTCGCTCGCTCGACTGGAGCGTGCTGCTCCCGCGCCTGCGCCGGCCCCTGGTGCTGGATGCTGCGCGGTTCCTCGCAAAATCGTTGGCCGGCCAGCCTGGGCTCCAGTATGTCACTGTCGGTTCTCCCGCATGAAACTTTCCGGAATCCACGCCATCGTCACCGGGGCCAGCCAGGGCCTCGGCCTTGAAATCGCCCGCCACTTCGTCCGCGAGGGCGCGAGCGTTGCGCTCTGCGCCCGCGATCACGCCCGGCTTGCGGCGGCGGCCGCCGAATTGCGCCCCTTGGCCGCGTCCGGCCAGAAAATTGTTCCTCTGCCCTGCGACGTTTCCGATCCCGCCGCGGTGACGGCGTTCACGACCGCTGCGATCACGGCGCTCGGTTCCGTGCAGGTGCTCGTCAACAACGCCGGAATCTACGGTCCGAAGGGTCCGACCGAGTCCGTGGACTTCGACGAATGGAAGCGCGCGATGGAAATCAATCTTTATGGCGTGCTTCTGCCGTGCCGCTCGCTCATCCCGCATTTCAAATCCCAGAACCGCGGCAAGATCATCAATCTCTCGGGCGGCGGCGCCACCTCTCCCATGCCCAACCTCAGCGCCTATGCCTCCTCGAAAGCGGCCGTGGTCCGGCTGACCGAGACACTTGCGGAGGAATTGCGCGCGAACCACGTCGACGTGAACGCCGTCGCTCCCGGCGCGCTCAACACGCGGCTCCTCGATGAAGTGCTCGAGGCTGGCCCGCAGACGGTCGGCGAGGGGTTTTATCAGCGCGCACTGAAGCAAAAGGAAACCGGCGGCGCCTCGCTCGAATTGGGTGCGAGTCTCTGCGTCTGGCTCGCGTCCTCGGCGAGCGACGGCATCACTGGAAAATTGCTCAGCGCGCAATGGGATCCCTGGAAAGACCTCGCGGCCAAACGGGACGCGCTCGCCAAGTCCGACATCTATACGCTGCGCCGGATTGTGCCGGAAGACCGCGGCCAGAAGTGGAGCTGACGGCCCACGTCGGCCGCGAGCTTGCTCGCGCGAAGACGATCAACGAGGCTGAGCCGGTTCAGCCCGGCGGAATCGGATCCGCCGCAAACACCTTCCACTGCATCAGCGCGAAGCTCAGTCCCATGCCGAACGCCGCCGCGATCAAATAGGCGAGATTGGGATTCGGCGTGATCTTTTCCAACGCCAGCTGAAAAACGGCAAACTGCACCGTCGCCGACACCACCGCCGCCAACGCGTAGTGTCCCAGCTGTCGCAGGAGATCGCGACGCTGGCAGCGGAACGTCCACCATTTCGTCAGGGAAAAATGCACGATCACCGCTGGAAAATACGCCGCCCAAAAACTCGTCCGCGGGCCCAGCCCAACCACCCCGTGAAAATACCAGATGAGCAATGAATTCACGCCGGTCACCAGTGCGCCGACGATGGCAAACCGCGTCAGTTTCAGAATCAAATCTTGCTTGAGCATCCTCGCCCAGCAAAAGCTCTGCCGAATGGCTAACAAGCTTGAACTCCGCTTCGCCATTGTCGGCTGCGGTCTCATTGGCCGGAAGCGCGCCGCCTCGCTTCCAGCCGGGTCCCTGCTTTACGCCTGCGACCTCGACGCTGCCCGGGCCGCCAGTCTGGCCCAGGCGTTTCCCGGTTGCACCCCGATCACCGACAGTCAGGTCGCGTTCGCGAACCCCGCCGTTACCGCCGTCATCGTCTCCACGCTCAACGCCTCGCTCGCTCCGCTCGCGCTCGCCGCTGTGCGCGCCGGTAAGCATGTCCTCGTGGAAAAACCCGGCGCCCTCAACGCCCGCCAGCTCCGCACGCTGCGCGACGCCGCCCGCTCCACGGGCGTCACGGTCCGGGTCGGTTATAACCACCGTTTCCATCCTTCGCTGTTAAAAGCGCGGGAGTTGCTCGCCAGCGGTGTGCTCGGTCCCTTGATGTTTCTGCGTGGACGCTATGGCCACGGCGGACGCAAGGGCTACGATCGTGAATGGCGCGCCGACCCCGCGCTCTCCGGCGGGGGCGAGCTGATTGACCAGGGCGTCCACTTGATCGACCTGGCCGGCTGGTTTCTCGGTGATTTCTCACAGGTGCAAGGCCACGCCGCGACCTCGTTCTGGGACATGAAAGTGGATGACAATGCCTTTCTCTCGCTCCGCACGGCCGCCGGCCAAACCGCCTGGCTGCACGTGAGCTGCACCGAATGGAAAAACCTGTTCTCCATCGAGATCTACGGCCGCGATGCCAAAATCGCGATTGATGGTCTCGGCGGCAGCTACGGGGTTGAACGTCTGACCTTCTACAAAATGCTCCCGCAGATGGGGTCGCCGGAAACCACGGTGTTTGAGTATCCCGGTTCGGATGAATCATGGCGCCTTGAAGCCGAGGCCTTTTGTGACGACATCCGACTTGGCCGCGAGCCCGTCCCCGGTCTGACCGAAGGCATCCGCATCCTCGAAATCGTCGAGACCATTTATCACCACAGCGGCTTTCCCGTCAGCACCACTTCGATCTAATTAAGCGTTCAGGCCTCCACGCCCGGTTTTCAGCCCTTTCACCCTTCTGCGTTTCGCCCTCTCGGCGTCTTACTCTCTGCTGCGATCGTCTCCCCTTCTTCCCCTCATGATCATTACGCGTTCCCCTCTTCGTATTTCCCTCGGCGGCGGTGGCACCGATCTGCCGTCTTATTATCAAGAACACGGCGGTTTCCTCGTGGCCGCGGCGATTGATAAATACGTCTACATCACGCTGCACCAGACGTTCGTGGCGGACCTGATCGTTAAATACTCCGAGCTGGAACGCGTCCCCGAGGCAGCCCGTCTCAAGCATCCCATCATCCGTGAGGCCTTCGCCGCCCTCGGCATGGCGGGCCGTTCGCTGGAATTGACCTCCATGGCCGACATCCCGTCCGGCACCGGACTCGGCTCGTCGGGCAGCTTCACAACCGGCGTCCTCAAGGCCCTCCATGCACGGAAGAAGAGCCTGATCTCCCCCGCCTCGCTGGCGGAACAGGCGTGCGACATTGAGCTGAACAAACTCGGCGAACCCATCGGCAAGCAGGACCAGTACATTGCGGCCGTCGGTGGCATCACGGCGTTTACGTTTCACAAGGATGGTCGCGTGGAGTACCGTCCGTGCGCCATCTCCGAGGAGACCCTGTTCAAACTCGAGGACAACCTGCTGCTTTTTTTCACCGGCTACAGCCGCAGCGCGTCAGCGATTCTCAAGGACCAGAACGAAAAATCCAAACAGCAAGACCCGGCGATGCTGGAGAACCTGCATTTCACGAAACAGCTCGGCCATCAGTCGCTGGCGGAACTGGAAGCGGGCAACCTCGAGGAGTTCGCCCATCTGATGGACATTCACTGGCAGAGAAAAAAAGCCCGCAGCTCGGGCATGAGCAACACCCAGATCAACGACTGGTACGAACACGCGATGGCGAACGGCGCACTCGGCGGGAAGCTCATCGGAGCCGGTGGCGGCGGTTTCCTGATGTTCTACGCCGGCGACAAGCAGAAGCTCCGGCACGCGATGCGCGAGAAAGGCCTGCAGGAGGTGCGCTTCCGCTTCGACTTCGAGGGCACGAAGGTGGTGACGCAGAACTGAAGACCCAAACACCCGTACCGCGCGGGAAGAACGCAACACAAGGAAAACTTTCGCATCCGTTCCATGGCAAACGTTGAGGCCAACCGCCTGTTGGAAGAACGCACCCTGACATTCGCGGTAGCCGTGGTACGCTTCGTCGCAAGCTTTGCTCGGAGTGACGCCTCAATCGTAATCGGGCGCCAACTGCTTAAGTCCGGGACTTCGATTGGCGCCAACTATCGCGAAGCAAATCGTGCGCAGTCCGGAAGTGATTTCATTCATAAACCGCGCTCTCACTCAAGGAAGCAGCGGAAACCGACTATTGGTTGGAGCTCTGCAAGCGCACCGACTTAGGTGATTCCAACCAACGAACCTGGCTAAGTCAGGAAGCGCGAGAAATCTTGGCCATTTTCACCACCATCAATCGCAAGGCCAAGGGTCGTTAACCCGTCACTCGCGCCTTCTCTTCCAAGTCTCCTGTGTCTTCCCCTCCTTCCAAGTCTCCCCCGTCTTCCCCTCCTTCCAAGTCTCCCCCGTCTTCCCCGTCTTCCC
>JBDTJA010000125.1:0-12518 GCA_039936075.1 Opitutaceae bacterium
TGGCCACGGTTGGCACCATGGCTGCGGAAGTGGCCCATGAGATCCGCAATCCCCTCGGCGCGATCGTCCTGAACCTGGACCTCATCCAGAAGGAAATCACCTGCTTGGCCCTGACCAGCCGGCACAACCCGGCGGAGGGTGGCGAACTCGTGGGTGAGATGCGCGGGGAGGTGCACCGCATCCAAAAGGTGCTGGAAGATTATCTCAAATTCGCGCGGCTCGCGAAACCTGACCGCCGGCCGATGGCGATCAACGACCTGTTGGAACAAAAGCTGGCGTTCACGTGCGCCGAGCTTGCGCCCGCCGGCGTTGTCCTGCGCACCGAGTTCGATCGGACCATGCCGCCCATCCAAGCCGATGCCGACCAGCTGTGGCAGGCCACGCTCAACCTGATCCACAACAGTCTCGAGGCGATGCCGGACGGCGGCGAGCTGAGCATCAGCACCCAGCACGATGAAGGCCACGCCGTCCTGCGGGTCCGAGACAGCGGCCAAGGGATGAAAGCTGAAGACTTCGCCAAGGTCTTCCAGCCCTTCTTCACCACCAAACCCAGCGGCACCGGGCTGGGTCTAACCTTGGTGCAACAGATCATCCACGAGCACGGTGGTCGTGTGGAATGCGAAAGCGTGCCAGGAAACGGCTGCACGTTCACCTTGTTCCTGCCAGTGATGAAGGCTTCCTGAAATGGCTGCGTCGCCCAACATACTTCTGGTGGACGATGACGAGCGACTGCGCGTCGCCGCCGGCAAGGTGCTGGCGGGTGGAGGCTACCGGGTGGCGAACGTCGCCTCCGGGCGGGCCGCGCTGGACTGGCTGAAGCAGCGGGCCGTCGCCCTCGTGATCTGCGACCTGCGCCTGCCGGACCTGGACGGTCTCGCCCTGTTGAAGGAGATTCGCGAACTCCGGCCGGAGGCGGAGGTTGTGATGATCACCGGTCACGGCAGCGTGGAGCAAGCGGTCGAGGCGATGCGGCTCGGAGCCTATGATTTCATCGAGAAACCGCTTGATGCCACCGCGCTGCTGAAGACGGCCGCCAAGGCGCTCGAAAAACAGCGGCTGGCCGTCGAGAACAAGGAGCTGCGCCGCCAGCTCGACGCGCGTCACGGACTGGAGTCGCTCATCGGCAACAGCCCGGCGATCCAAGCGGTCAAGCAACTGATCCGCCAGGTTGCGGCCACGGACGTCCACGTGCTCATCCAAGGGGAGAGCGGCACGGGCAAGGAGGTGGTGGCTGACGCCCTGCACGACTTGAGCGCGCGGCGCAATTGGCCGCTGGTGAAACTGAGCTGTGCGGCGATCCCGGAAACGCTGCTCGAAAGCGAACTGTTCGGGCATGAGCGTGGCGCATTCACCGGTGCGATCGCCGCCAAGCCTGGCAAACTCGAGCAGGCTGACGGCAGCACGGTCCTGCTGGACGAGATCGCCGAGATGAGTCCGCCATTGCAGGCTAAGCTGCTGCGCGTACTGCAGGACGGGCGCTTTCAGCGCCTCGGAGGGACCTCCGACCTCCGGTCGGATTTTCGGCTTTTGTGCGCGACGCACGCCGATCTTCCCCGGGCCATGGCCGAGGGAAAATTCCGGCCCGACCTCTATTACCGGATCAACACCGTGCAACTGGTGCTGCCTCCGCTGCGCGACCGGCGGGAAGACATCCCGCTGCTCGCCGCCCATTTTCTCGAGTTTTTCAGCCTGCGGATGCGCAAGGAGGTGAGGGTGCTCGCCCCGGCGGTCCTGGAACAGCTGCAGGCCCATCGCTGGCCGGGCAATGTGCGCGAGTTGGAGCACGTCATCGAGCGTGCCGTCGCGCTCACGTCCGGCGACACCGTGGAGAGCATTAGTTTTCCGCCTCCGGCTGCGACGATGGAATCCGGATCGGCGGCTGGTCCCGGGTCCACCGGCGCGGTCACCTTTCCTCTCGGCACCACGTTGGACGAAGCCACGCGGCGATTAGTGGAAGCGACGGTCGACCGGTGCGGAGGCAACAAGCTCAAGGCCGCCAAGCTGCTCGGGATCCCACCGCGCACGATGTATCGTCGTTTTCCCGGACCGGCGGCGTAATTGGCTGGTCCGGTCTGGCGCCCGATGCTGCCCGCCGTCGTCGCGGTCCTGGTTCGCGCGCCTCGTCCGCAGCGGATCCAAGCCCGGACGCTGACCCCGCGACCGCATCGTCGGTTACAAATTTGTAAGGCTGGCGAAAGGTTGCAGCCATCTCGCGGGGGTAGAGTGGGGCTCACAAAGCGGCGTCGAGGTGATGCCGTCCCCTCAACTCATCGAGCGCTCAAACCAAATGAAGACCACGCCTTGGAATCCCGCCGCCAAAGACGCCGCCACCGGCACCCCCGGGGCCGCACTGCCTGCTGCAACGCAAGAAGCAGAGTTTGACCAAGCCCGCTATCGCCCGGCCCCTCGGCCGGCCGTAGCGCCATTGCCCCGCGTGACTGCCCCCGATGCCGGGCCGAACGCGACCATCCAGGCCGTGAACGACGCGGTGCAGCAAGCTTCGACGTGGGTGCGCCCGCTTCAGCAGGAGATGGCCCGCGTGATTGTCGGGCAGAAACAACTGATCGACCGTCTGCTCATCGCGCTCCTGACCAGCGGACACGTTCTCCTCGAAGGCGTCCCGGGCCTGGCCAAGACCCTTTCGCTCAAGACGCTCGCGGGCGCGGTCAGTCTCCGCTTTCAGCGCCTCCAGTTCACGCCGGACATGCTGCCCGCCGACATCGTCGGCACGATGATCTACAATCCGCGGGACGGCGGCTTCACGACGAAGCATGGACCAATCTTCAGCAACCTCATCCTGGCCGATGAAATCAACCGCGCCCCTGCCAAAGTGCAGAGCGCGCTGCTCGAGGCCATGCAGGAGCGCCAGGTGACCCTCGGTGATTCAACGTATGAGTTGCCCAATCCGTTCCTCGTGCTGGCCACCCAGAATCCGCTCGAGCATGAGGGCACCTACCCGCTGCCCGAGGCGCAGGTCGACCGCTTCATGATGAAGGTGCTCGTCAGCTATCCGAACCGCGTCGAGGAACGCGCCATTCTCGAGGCCATGGCCACCAGCGAGCCCGCGCTTGGCGTACGGCCGGTCGTTTCGGCGGAGGACATTTTCCGCGCCCGCCATGTCGTCAACACCATCTACGTCGACGACAAGATCAAGGACTACATCGTCGACTTGGTGCAGGCGACGCGCGATCCGCAGGGCGCGAAGCTCGACCTCAACGGTTATATCCAGACGGGCGCTTCGCCCCGGGCCACCATCAATCTGACGCTGGCCGCCCGCGCCGCGGCCTTCCTCGATGGCCGCGGCTATGTGACGCCGCAGGACGTGAAGAAGCTTGCGCCCGACGTGCTGCGCCATCGCGTGGCCGTCAGCTACGAGGCGGAGGCCGAGAACATTACCTCCGACGATCTTATCCAGAAGATCCTCAACACGCTGCCCGTGCCCTGAGCCGGCGGCGCAACCCCTCGGAAATCACGTTATGAATCCCGACAAAGCCAAAGCCATCATGGGCCGGATCCGCCAAGTGGAGATCCGCACCCGTCGCCTGGTCAACGACACCCTCGCCGGCCAATACCACTCCGTCTTCAAGGGTCGGGGCATGGATTTCGACGAGGTGCGCGAGTACGTCCCCGGTGACGAGGTGCGCACCATCGACTGGAATGTGACCGCGCGCAGCGGCCACGCCTTCGTGAAGAAATTCACCGAGGAGCGCGAGCTGACCATCCTGTTGCTGGTGGATGTCAGCGCGTCCGGCAACTTCGGGTCCGCCGACCGGACCAAGCGCGAACTCGCCGCCGAACTCGCCGGTCTTCTCGCGTTCTCCGCCATCCGCAACAGCGACAAGGTCGGCCTGATTCTCTACACCGACGCGGTCGAGCTCTACATCCCGCCCAAGAAGGGCCGCCGGCACGTGCTCCGCGTGGTGCGCGAGATCCTTTATTTCCAGCCCGCCGGCCGGGGCACCGACACCGTCAAGGCACTCGATTTCGCCAACCACATCCTGCACCGCCGGGCGATCGCCTTCCTCATCTCCGACTTTCAGTCTGCGGGGGATCCGGCCACCGCACTCGCCGACCTGCGCCGCGCGATGCGGCAGACCAACCGCCGGCACGACCTCGTCGCCCTGCACATCCAGGACGCCCGGGAAAAGACGCTCCCGGACGTCGGCCTGCTGGCCCTGGAGGACGCTGAGACGGGCGAGGTGGTCGAACTCGACACCGGCGATCCGGACGTGCGGGCCCGCTTTGCAGCCAGCGTGAGCGGCCGCACGCAGCAACTCCTCCGCGGCTTGCGCGCCGAGGGCATCGACACCTTGGAACTGGACACCGGGGCACCTTACCTGCCGGCCCTGCAACGCTTCTTCAAAAACCGGACCCGCCGAAACGGATGAAACCCCGCCTTCCTTCCCCGTCACTGCTCCGCCCGGTCCTCGCAGCCGTGGTGCTGGTGCTCGTCACGCCAGCCGGTTTTGCGCAGACGCCAACGCCGCTGCTTCCTCCGCCTGCCACCGCGCTGGCCCAACCGGCCCTCACCGGGCCAGCCGCCGCCGCGACGAATCCGCTTCTGCCCCCGGGCCCCGCGCAAAAAATCTCGGGGGACATCCGCGACATTCGCGGGCCGATTCATCTTCCACCGCCCTTGCTCTGGGTTTGGTGGCTGGCCGGCGGGCTGGCTCTGGCTGCGCTGCTCTACGCCGGTTGGCGCTGGCGGCAGCATCGCGCGCGGGCCGCTGCGCTGCTCCCATATCAGATTGCGCTCGCCCGGCTGGAGGAAGCCCGCGCGCTGATGCAGCCGGAAAACGCGCGCGAGTTTTCCATCCTGGTTTCCGAAATCGTGCGCCAGTTTATCGAGGAACGGTTCCACGTGCGCGCCGCCCGTCGCACGACGGAGGAGTTTCTCCGTGACCTGCTCGCGCCCTCCGACGCCCTGTTGGTGAACCATCGCGCCCTGCTGGCCGATTTTCTCCAGCACTGCGACCTCGCCAAGTTCGCGCGCTGGATCCTCTCGACATCGGAAATGACGACGATGCTCCAGAGTGCCCACAACTTTGTCTCGGAGACGGGGCCTGAGCCGGATCCCGCCCAGGCCACGTCCGGGCCAACGTCTTCCACCCAGAATGCCGCCGTCCCGGCCAATCCCTAACCCGCCCGGTCATGATCCGTTTTCTCCAACCCGAATGGCTTTGGCTGCTGCTTCTCCTGCCACTAGCGCTCCTGTGGCGGGGCCGCCGCGGCGCTGTGGCTGCGGTCGAATACTCCAACGTCAGCCTGGCCCGGCAGGTCGCCCGCGAAACCCGCAGCCGCGCCGGTCGTCTCGTCTGGCTGCTGCCCATTGTCGCCGGCGCCCTCCTGGTGATCGGCTTGGCCCGGCCGCAGCGCGGCCACGGCCGCACCGAGGTCCAGGCGAGCGGCATCGACATCGTGCTGGCCCTCGACGTCTCCGGCTCGATGCAGGCGCTCGACTTCAAACTCGATGGCCAGCCGACGAACCGCATCGACGTGGTGAAATCCGTCGTCGCCAAATTCATCAGCGACCGGCCCAACGACCGCATCGGCCTCGTGGCGTTCGCCGGCCTCCCGTATCTGGTCAGTCCGCTGACGCTCGACCACGACTGGTTGCAACAAAATCTTGGCCGCGTCCAGATCGCCGGGGTCGAGGATGGCACCGCCATCGGCTCGGCCATCGCCACCTCCGTCAACCGCCTGCGCGGCACCCCCGCCAAGTCGAAGGTCGTGGTCCTGCTCACCGACGGCATGAACAACTCGGGCAAGATCTCGCCCATGGCCGCCGCGGAAGCCGCCAAGGCGCTCGGGGTGAAAGTCTACACGATCGCGGTCGGCGTGCGCGGTGACGCGCCGATCCCCGTCAAGGACCAGCTGGGCAACACGCAGCTCGTCATGGCCAAGGTCGATGTGGACGAGGACACCCTCCAGAAAATCGCCGCTGAGACGGGCGGTGAATTCTACCGCGCCACCGACACGGATTCGCTGCAACACATCTACTCGGAAATCAACCGGCTCGAGAAAACCACGCAGACGGTCCGGAAGTTTGAACGCTACCAGGAGCTGTTCCCTTGGGCGCTGCTCCCGGCGCTCGGCGTGCTGGGCCTGGCCGTGATCCTGGAGCAGACGCGCTACCGGAGGTTGCCGTGAACCAGAGACCAACCTCCTCCAATCTTCCCACTTTAGGAACGCCATGAAATTTGCCGAACTCTTCTGGTTGCTCGCCGGCTTGATCGTCTGCGCCGCGCTCATCTGGGCGTGGTGGCGGTACGACGCCCGCCAGCGCGTCGCGCTCGCCGCCTTCGCGTCACCGCACCTGCACGAGCAACTCACCGCCTCGGTCTCCGCCGCCGCCCGGCGGTGGCGGCGCGGGTTGCTGCTCGCCGCGGCGGCCCTGCTGTTCGTCGCGCTCGCCCGGCCCCAGGCCGGATTCCGGTGGGAGGAGGTCAAGCGGCGGGGCGTCGAAGTCATCTTTGCCGTCGACGTCTCGCGCAGCATGCAGACCCCCGATGTGAAGCCCGACCGGCTCACGCGGGCCAAGCTCGCGGTGGACGATCTTGTCCAGCGTATGGACGGAGACGGGGTCGGGCTCATCGCTTTTGCAGGCAATGCGTTTTTGCAATGCCCCATCACCCTGGACTACGACGCGTTCCACGATTCGCTTGCGGCGCTCGATACCACGATCATTCCCCGGGGCGGCACGGACATTGCCAGCGCAATTAACGAGGCGCAGATCGCGCTGCAAAACCGCCCGAGCACCGACAGGCTCCTGATCCTGCTCACCGACGGCGAGGACCTCGAGGGCAGCGCGTTGACGGCCGCAAAGGCTGCCGCCAAGACCGGTCTGAGGATTTTCACCATCGGCGTCGGCACGGCCAGCGGCGATCTGATCCCGCTCGGCGCAGACCAGGGCGGGGGCTTCGTTAAGGACGACGCGGGGCAGTTTGTGAAATCCCGTCTCGACGAGTCGGGCCTCAAGGCCATCGCCGAGGCCACTGACGGCCGGTATGCTCCGCTTGGGCCCCAGGGCCAGGGCCTGGAGACCATTTACCAGCAGGCGATCGCGCCGTTGGCCAAGCATGACCTCGCGTCACGCCGCCAGCGGGTTTACACGGAAAGGTATCAATGGCCGCTCGCGGCCGCGCTGGTCCTCCTGCTGGCGAGCGTACCCATCGGCACCCGGCGGCGTCGCCCGCGTCAGGCCGCCGCACCTGCGAGGAAAAGCGTGCGTCCTCCCCTCAGCGGGGCCCTCGCCGCCCTCGGGCTCGGTGTGCTGGCGCTTATTCCCTGGCACCAGGCGAAAGCGTCCCCGGCCACGGCAGAGTCCGCTTATCATAAGGGTGACTACACCACCGCCGAGCGCGACTACGCGGCCGCGGCGAAAAAAGACGCGCAGCAACCGGCGCTGCAATTCAACACAGGAACCGCGGCCTACAAGGCCGGCCAGTTTCCGCAGGCCGCCGCGGCGTTCCAGAAATCACTGGGCGGCGATCCGTCCGCCAATCCCAAGCGCCTCGCCGCGCAGGAGGACGCCTATTACAATCTCGGCAACACCTTTTACCGCACCGGGCAGAAGACCGAGTCGAGCAAGCCGGAGGAAACCATCAAGACTTGGGAGCAGGCCGTGAAAACCTACGATGCCGCCCTGCAGCTTCGCGCCACCGACGCCGACGCCAAATTCAACCGCGACTTTGTGCAGAAAAAACTGGATGAGCTGAAAAAACAGCAGCAGCAAAAACAGGACCAGCAGAAGAAAGATCAGGAGATGAAGGACCAGCAGAAAAAGGATCAGGATAAGAAAGGTCAGCCGAAGCCGGATCAGAAGGATCAGGGCCAAAAAAATCAGTCAGACCAAAAGCCGGGGGACAAGAACCAGCCGGATAAAAAATCCGGTCAGCAACCGTCACCGCCGAATCCTGCGGACAAGGGCAATCAGACGAGCCCGAACCCGCCGCCGGGCGGAAAGGACCAGACCAAGCCACAGCCTGGCCAGCCCAAGGAACCGTCCGCTGGCCAGAACGGCACGAAACCGGACCAGACCAAGCAGCCCGGACCGGCGGCGGACCAGGCACAAAGCGCGGCCGATGCCCAGAGCGAACCGGGACAAATGAGCAAGGCTGAGGCCAAAGCGCTCCTGGACTCCATGAAGGACGAGGAGCACCCGCTGCCCACGGCGCCGGTCGCCCGGGGGCAGAATGCACCGCAACCGGACCGGCCGATCAAGGATTGGTGAGATGAAAACAAAAAATCGCCTTTCACTCGTCGCGCTCTGGATGGCGGCTTGCGCGCTCGCCGCCACCGCCCACGCCGCGGCCCCCGAGGTCACCGCTCAGCTGGACCGCACGGAGATCGCGCTCGGCGACTCCGCGCAACTCACGCTCACGGTCCCCGGCACGGACATCGACGGGATCGCGCCGCCCACGGTGCCCGGGCTGGAGTTCGTCGATGCCGGCCAGTCCAGCCAATATCAGTTCATCAACGGGGCCGTGAGCGCGAACATTTCCGTGACGTACGATGTCATTCCCCAACATGCGGGTAACTTCACCATTCCGCCCCTGAGCCGGGGATCCCAGCCCCTGATCCTGCATGTCCTTGACGCCAGTGGAACCGGCAACGCCCCGGCCACCGGCAACATGGGATCCGGGCTGCCCCCGCCGGTCACCAGCGGCTTGAACGCTGGGACGACTCCGTTGACGGCGGACGGCGCGGCCTTTGTGCGACTACGGTTGCCGAAGACGGAGCTCTATGTGGGTGAGACGGTGCCCGTGGAAATCCAAGTGGGCCTCCGGCCGGGCATCGTGGCCGATATCAACGGTCTGCCCACGCTGAACGGCGATGCCTTCATCCTCGGCAAGCTCGCCGCCCAGCCGGACCAGTCGCAGGAGGTGATCCAGGGCCAAACCTACACCGTGTTGACGTGGCACGCCGCCCTGGCCGCCGTGAAGTCCGGCGAATTTTCGCTCAGCGTGGAAACGCCCCTCACGGTGCGCGTGCGCGCCGTGCCGCAGCGGCGCCTCCGCCCCGCGGGCGGGGCCTTTGCCGATCCGATGTTCGACGATTTTTTCAGCGATTCTGTGCTGCAGAATTTCTTTGGCGGCACGACCGAGAAACAGATCACCGTGGCCAGCGAGCCCGATGCGCTGAAGATCCTCGCGCTCCCCGCCGCCGGGCGGCCAGCCGGTTTCAGCGGCGCGGTGGGAAACTTTGAGGTGAGCAGCGAGCTCTCCGCCGCCCGAGCCGTGGCGGGCGATCCGCTGACCCTCCGCCTGAAGGTCACGGGCACCGGCAGTTTTGACCGGGTCAACAGTCCGATGCTCGGGGACGTGGCTGGCTGGAGAACCTACCGGCCAACCGCCAAATTCGCGCCGGCGGACAGCGCCGGCTATGGCGGGGAAAAAACTTTCGAGCAGGCCGTCATTCCGGAGCAGCCGGGGCGCCGGACTGTGCCCGGCGTGGCCTTCAGCTTTTTTAATCCCGCAACGCGCCGTTATGAGACCAAGCTGACCGCCCCGCTGAGCGTGGCGGTTTCGCCGGCCCCGGCCGGCAGTGCGACGCCACTGGCCCCCGCGCTAGTCGCGGTTCCTGCTCCGACCGGCGCAAACCCGCACGATGGCCTTCGCCAGGATCACGTGGAAACGGGGTCTACAGTCGCCACCTTACGCCCGCTCTATTTTCAGCCGTGGTTTGTCGGCACCCAAGGCGTGCTCGTGTTGTGCTTCGCTGGCGGACTGCTGGCCCTGCGCCAACGGGAACGCCGGGCCGGCGATGTCGGTGCCGCCCAGCGCCGCCAAGCCGCGGTCGCTGTCGCCCATTGTTTGACGGAGATGACCGCGGCCGCCGCGGCCAGCGATGCCGCGCGATTCTTCTCCGCCGCACGCGCCGCCTTGCAGGCGTCACTGGGCGCGCGCTGGCACGTCGCGCCCGCGTCGATCACGCTCGCCGATCTGGATGCGCGACTGAATGGCGACGGGTCCGGGATTCGCGGGATTTTCTCCCTCGCGGATGAGGCCGCCTATTCCGGGCAACACCTCAACGCGGCGGACTTTCAACAATGGATGGAAACGGTCCGCGACCAACTCAGGAAATGGGAGGAATTATGAAACGTTTTTATCGACGGTGGATTTGCGCCTTCCTCCTCGCCGGGCTGAGCCTGCCGCTCGGCGCCGTCCCGACTTCGGCCGCCGGCTCGTCTGGATCGGCCGCTCCGCGGGCGTCGACTGGCTTCGCGGCGGCGGCGCTTTATAACCAAGCCAACACCTTTGCCCGCCACGGGCAGATTGGTCAGGCGGTCCTGCACTATGAGCAAGCGCTCCTGCTGGCTCCCGCCGATGCGGACATCGCCGCCAATCTGCAGGCGGTGCGCGCGAAGGCCGGATTGCCCGAGGTTCCGCCGAGCGCAATGGATCGCGCCCTGACTCCGCTCGCTCCGGACACCATGGCGTGGCTCGGGTGCGGTGGACTGCTGCTCGCGGGCGTGGGTGCACTGCTCAGCCGGCTACAGCCTGAGCGCGGCCGGACGTTTCGCGTGATGGTCGGAGCGGGCGCTTTGCTGATGGCTGGCATGATGGGCAACGCACTCGTGCTGTGGCCAAAAATCCATGAGGCCGTCGTCTTCGTTCCCAACGCCCCGGCTTGGACCGCCCCGGCCGCCGCCGGCGACCCGGCGTTCACCTTGCGCGAAGGCGAGATGGTGTCGATCCGTGCAACCCGCCAGCGCTTCCTTCTGATCCGGACGGCGGCTGGGCGCTCCGGCTGGGTGGCACGCGGGGAGATTGCCCGCGTCGTGCCAGTCATTGGGGAAACCGCGGCCCCGGCCCGCCAAACTTGAGCCCGTTCAACACGAAAATTAAAGAGAAGACCGGCTCGAGATGATCGACGCTCCGTTGCTTCCAGTCCGGAGGATTCTCGCCCACAGGCGGCGCGGTGCTGCCAGTTTGGCAGCGCGCTGGCTGCCAATCCGGCAAACGCGCGCCGCGATATACTGCCGTCGATTCTGGTCATTTATTTTATCTCTTTGGTTGGGAGCCGCTTGCTTGGACGCGGCCCCAGCTGGCACTTCCCGTGCAAAGGAGGAGGCCAAGAAATGAAAAACATCGAAGGCAAGTTCATCATGCTCATTGACGACGACCCAGGGATGTTGCGCGCGTTGAGCAAAGTCCTGCGGGGCGAAGGGGCCCTCGTGAAATGCGCCGACTGGGCGGGAGACGGCTTCGAAATCCTAGGTAAACGCGAACAGCAGTATGATCTCGTGATCACCGATTTGCGCATGCCGTTCATGAACGGCCTGAGTGTGATTCAGGCGATTCACGAAGTCTTTCCGGCGCTGCCCGTGATGGTCCTGACTGCCTTCGGGGATGCCAAAGTGCGGGAGGCATGCCTGCGGGAAGGCGCGGTTGCCTTTCTGGAAAAACCTTTGAACAGCCATGAGTTGGTGGCTGCCGTACGCGAGGCGTTGGGCGTCGGGATCCCGGCGACCACGTCGACTCCCGTCCCGACGGAAAACCTGGTTCGAGAAAAACATCCGCCTGCAACGCGACCGCGAACGGCTCCGTCATCCAAAAAGTTCAAACTCAATAAGGACTGAGACGACGAAAAGCCTGTTCCGCCGGCGCGGGCGACCCCGTTCCCGCCCGACGGGATAGGCAGGTCCTGAAGCCATGGATATTTCCTCGAACAAGAGCAGTCGCGTTAGGCCCCCTGGGGTTTTCCGGGATTCCAGCTGGCCTCCGAAGGTCTCCGATGAGGCAACCGCGATCCACCGAGAGAATTTTTATTGTGAAACCCAAAGGCGCCGGGGAGTGGGGGCGGCGGGCCCAAATCGTCAGCGGGAGGCCTACGTCAAAAAACTCGCGTCCTCCGGGCACATCCGCCGGGCCAGTCACCTGATCAGCCCGGATGCACTCGCTTGGGTGCGTTTTGGCCTGCGCGCGACGGACGCGCCGCGCATTTGTGACACGCCCAAAGTCATTTACGCCCTGCTCAAGATCGAGGCGCCGGCGGGGCCGGCCTGGCAACGGTACAACGACAACGGCGATGGCGAGCATGACGATGGTTCACCGTTCGACGGAACGGGCATTGGCCGGGGCTGGCCGTTGCTAACCGGCGAACCGGGCCATTTCGAACTGGCTGGCGGGCGCGTCGGCGACGCCAGGAAGCTGCTGGCGACGAAGGAATTCTTCGCCACCGGAGCCGGTTTGATCCGGGAGCAAGTTGGGGACTCGCCCGGGCTGCGTGATAGCGACCTGCATTTTGGCGGACCTCCGGACGCAGCGCTGCCGGAAGGCCGGATAGTCACATTCACTTTCGACTGGCCGGAGGCCGGGCATGGGGAAGGGGCGGGGTTTATGGTCCGCCGCGCGGCCTGGCACCGGGAAGTGGTGCGCGCCAAGGAAGGGGAAAGCGGCCCATGAAACATAAGTCCAACACGGAAATAAATCATTTCGTCTATTTCGCCGTCGGGGTGGCAGCGCTGGGCGGATTACTCTTCGGCTATGATACGGGGGTCATTTCCGGCGCGA
>JBDTJA010000126.1:0-5112 GCA_039936075.1 Opitutaceae bacterium
TGCCTTCATCCGCCGTCAGCGCGCCGCTCAGGATGTTCATCAAGGTGCTCTTGCCCGCGCCGTTTTCTCCGACCAGCGCGTGGACCTCCCCCGGCGCCACCTCCAATGAAACACCGCGCAGCGCCAGCGTGGCACCAAAGGTTTTACAGATGCCCGTGAGGCGGAGGCGCGTAGAAGTCATCCTGAGTGAAAGGAGTAATCCAGTGAGACTCCCGCAAACCAGTCAGCCGCTAAATCGGTCCAGAGCGGATTCTCGTTTTCGATCAATTCGATCTTCCTGCGGCGCGACCAACCTTTGAGCTTTGTTTCACGTGCCAGAGCATTTCTCACATCCCGAAACGCCTCAAAATAAACCAACTCCTTCAAGCCATATCGCGTAGTGAACCCAGCTTTCATCCCTGTGCGGTGCGGCCATATCCGCCGTTGCAATGAATTGGTCACACCGATGTAGAGCGTGCCATGCGGATGGTTGGTCATGAAATAAACCCAATAATTCTTATGAATCGGAGCCATGGGCTTGGAAGATTGTCATCCTGAGCGCAGCGAAGGATCCAGTGGGAGCCTGGCAGCAGTATCCAAGTGGATTCTTCACTTCGTTCAGAATGACAACCCTCCCGGGAACAGATTAAACGCTTGAGCCGTTTTATTTCAGATATTTTTCCAGCGGCGGATTCAGCAGGTCGGCCATTACCGGATCCGCCATGTTTTCCTTCGTCACCAACGCGCAACCGGTATCAATCACGCGCTCCACTTTCTGGCCGCGCAGACTCGCCACCATGGTTTTCACGCCGAGGTAACCCATCTGAAACGGGTTTTGCACGACCAGGCCCTGCAGGTCGCCCGATTTGAGTGCGGCGACGGTCAGCGTGCCGCTGTCGAATCCGACCAGCTTCACGCGTCCGCCCGCAAGTCCGGCGTCTTTCATCGCGAGCAGCATGCCCGTGGCCGAGGACTCATTGGGCGCAAAGATGCCCGTCACTTCCGGGCCAAAGCGATTGAGGAGATTTTGTGAGGTGCGATAGGCCGTGTCGCGGGTGGCGCCGGCGTGCTGATCGCTGGAGAGAATCACGAGGGCGGGAAACTCCTTGGTCAGCGTGTCGAGAAATCCCGCCTCGCGCTGCTCCGTGCTGGTCGAACCGGCGAGCACCCGCAGCAGAATCACCTTCCCCTTCCCGCCCAACAACCCGCCGAGGCGCCGCGCGCCGAGCACGCCCCCTTGGTAATTATCGGTCGAGATCGTGCTGACGGGCGCGGTGGACTGGAGAGCCGAGTCAATGATGACCACCGGAATCCCCGACTTCACCGCCTCTTCCACCGGCGCCGCCAGTGCCCGGGCATCGAGCGGGGCGAGCACGATGCCATTCACCCGGCGACCCGTAAAATTCTCCACCACCTGCACCTGCTGCTCGCGGTCGTCCTCGCGCAGCGGGCCTTTCCAGATCACGTTCACCGTCACGCCCCCGGCTTTGAGCTCGGTCGCCGCCGCGATCGCGCCGGCATGGATGGACTTCCAATATTCGTGGGTGGTGCCCTTGGGTATGACCGCAATGTCATAGGTCTGCGCCGAGCCGGCGGCAGCCATTAGCAACGCACTCAACAGGGCGGCGATTTTTTTCATGGGGATGGGATTGGGGTAACGACGCCGGCGGACTAGCTCTTCAACTCAACCACGACTTGCACCTCGGTTGTCGAGCCCTTCGGCAGGCCGTTGACGGCCACGGCGGCGCGGGCGTGTTTGCCGGCCTCCCCGAAGACCTTGAGGAAGAGATCACTCGCCCCATTGATGACGGCGGGGCTGTCACTGAAGCCGTCGACCGCGTTGACGAACCCGCTCACGAAGACGACGCGTGCCACCTGATCCAGCGAGCCCACCGCCGCTTTGATGTTCGCGAGCGTGTTTAACGCACAGATCTCCGCCGACTTATTGGCGGTTTGCACGGTCTGCTCCTTGCCGACCTGCCCGACATGCGTCATCTGGCCGGCGACCATGCAGATCGTGCCAGCGCAATAGAGCAGATTGCCCGTGCGCACCGTGGGCACGTAACTGCCGGCAGCAGCGGGCGGATGAGGGAGCGTGAGACCGAGGGCGGCGAGGTTGGCTTCAGGATTCATGAGGTGAGGTTTGGAAGAATTTTCGAGGGTGACAAAGAATATCAGCGGGCCGACACCGGCAGAAACGCCCGGGTCGCCACACTCGCGGCCGTCACCGGGACCTCGAGAATTTTCATTTCCGTCAGCACGTCGATCTGCTGCTGGATCCGCTTGATGGATATCCGCCCGATGTGTTCGTTGTGCGCCGCATCGCCCGTCACGAGCGCATGGTCGATCAGAGCTTGACGCGAATACTCGAGCTGCCCTGTCGTCATTTGTTTGTTTCGCTCGAGGATGAGGGCAAACGCGGGTGCGGGATCGCCTTCGAGAAAATCATGCCAGCCCCGAATCGAGGCCGCGACAAACGCCCGGACCACTTCGGGACTGGTCCGGATCAGTGAGCGCCGGCACATGATGGTGTGATACGGATCATAGCCGGAGTCGGCAATCGGGATGGTGCGGACCTTTACGCCGTGCTGCGCCGCGAAATATGGCTCACTGGTCAACATGCACTGCTGAATGGCATGCGGATCGCCCAAAAAAACCGACAGGCCGAACGTGGACGGCACCAGGTCGAAGTTGATGCCATATTTTTTCTTCACGTACGGAATCCAGGTCATGCTCGGCGGCGCCATCACGCTGCGCCCGTTGAGGTCGGCCAGCGTCTTCACCGGACTCGCTTCGCGCACGAGCAACGCCAACGGCTCATGTTGGAGCACCGCCCCGACCATGACCAGGGGCAGGCCGCGCGCGGCCGCGACAATCAGGTCATCGCTGCGGTACATCCCGAAGTCCGCGGCCCCCTTCGCGACGCCCACCTTGATATTGGCTCCCGGACCTCCGGGCAGAATTTCAACCTCCAGACCCACGTCACGATAAAATCCCTTCGCCAGCGCCTGATAGAATCCACCGTGTTCCGCTTGCGGAAACCAGTCACTTTGCAGCACGACCTTCCGGAGCGGACTCGTCGCGACCGCCGCCGCCTCCTTGCGCGAGCAGCCACCCACCAGTGCGGCGAGCACCAGGATCCAGGCGGCGTTTCGGACCAATCGCATCGCGCCATTGGAAGCCACGCCTCGCGCAGGGCGAGCCCCAAGTGCGCGGAGTTGCGTCACATGCATCGGTCTGTGAGTTTTGTCGCATGACGTTCCACGATTGGCAGCAACGCTCTCCGGCCGAGGCTGCCGCGGAGTTGCGCCATCGCGTCCAAACGCGTCTGTCGCCCGCACAACAACACGCAGTCCTCGCCCATCTGCCCGACGAAGCCACCCTGATCGCCGAATTCACGCGCGTCGCCGGCGCCGGCCCGCTCGCGGGCGTGCCGTACTTTCTGAAGGACCTTTTTCCCGTCGCGGGACAACCGATGTTCGCCGGCTCCACGTTTCTCCCCGAGGTGCGGCCCACGGCCGCGCAGGACAGCCACTTGGTCCGCGCGTTGCGGTCCGCCGGCGCAGCCTTGGCGGGCCGGACTCATTTGCAGGAGTTCGCCTACGGCATCACCGGAGAAAATCCGCACTACGGGGATTGCGAACATCCGCGCTTTCCGGGCCGCCTGACCGGTGGTTCGAGCAGTGGGTCGGCCGCCGCCGTGGCCGCGGGCATCGTGCCCTTGGCCATCGGCACCGACACCGGCGGATCCATCCGCCTGCCCGCGGCCTTCTGTGGTCTCTTTGGTTTTCGCCTGACGCCACGCGATCCGTTCATCGCGGACGCCTTTCCACTCGCACGCAGCTACGATACTGCCGGATGGTTCACCGCCACCGCCGGCGACATGGCCACGGCCATTTCCGCCCTCGTGGGTCTAGCCCCGGTCAAGCCGGAGCCAAGGGGTTGTTACGTGACACTCCCGGGAGTCGACGCCGACGTCGCTCTCGCCTGTTTCAATGTCGCCACCCGCCTCGCGTCGCGGGATGAAACGGTGCAGAAAGCCGTTCAGGCCGTCGCAGCCGAGAGTGTGGACACCTACAATACCGTGGTCGCTGACGAAGCGTGGGCGGTCCACCAGTCATGGGCTGCGCGTTTTAAAGACCGGTACGATCCCGACGTCTGGTTGCGCCTCAACCGCGTGCACGGGCTCACCGAAAAGCAGCGCGAGTCCGCCCGCCAATCCACCGCCGCGATCAAACAGATGTGGAGCGATTATTTTCGCACCTACGATTTCCTGATGATGCCCGCGTCCCCGTTTGGCGCGCTGACCAAGTCTGACTGCACGCTGGCAAACCGGACTCGCATCCTCGTGCTCACGTCGCTGGCCAGCATCGGCGGTTATCCCGTTCTGACGATTCCGGTTTCACTGCCCTCCGGATTAAGCGCAGGCCTGCAGGTCGTCGTGCGCGAACCCAAGAGTCCCGCGATCAGCTGGGCACTGAGTCGCTTTACCACCGGATGATGCGAGCGGCATTCTCCCGCATGATCGCGTTTAGCTGATCAGCGTTCGCCGCTGCCCGATGCGCTTCAGCCACCAGGCGCGTCATTGTGGGTCTCGCATCCAGTTGCGGGTAGCCGTTCAGCGGAAAGTCCGAGCCAAACAGCACCCGCCCTCTCGGCACCACCGACAAGAAACGTGACCAAATATCCTCTCGGTAAAGCAACGGTGACGCCGCTGTATCGTAGTAAACGTTTTTCAAACCCAATGCCTTGGGCTCACGCAACGGGAGCAGTCCACCCCAGTGCGCGAGAATGAAGATTGTGCGGGAGTGTTTCCGGGCGAGCCGGACGAAATCGCTGAGCGGTGTCTCGACCCGGCCCGGGTAACGGCCGCTGGCCGGATCCGTCACATGCAGATTCACCGGCAACCGCAACGTTGCCGCCCATTCCAGAACCTCGGCGAAGACGGCATCGCTCACGTCGTAACCTTGCGAGTGCGGAGATAACTCCCCCAGTCCGCACAAACCCTCGTCGTGGGCCCGTTTCATCTCCGCCAGCGTCACTGCCCGGCCGGCTGCCGGTTGTAGCGTGGCGAAGGCCGAGAGGCGGTCCGGATGCGCCTTGATACAGCGGGCGTAAAACCGGTTCTGCATC
>JBDTJA010000127.1:0-13981 GCA_039936075.1 Opitutaceae bacterium
CGCATCGCGCTCTGCACCTTGGGTCGCATGCCCTTGTCGATGACGCCCTTTTTCTTGAGGTCGTCGACCTGCGTGGTCTTGAGCGTGGAAATGAGCGACTCGGGATCAGCCGGATTGGCGAGCAGTCCGGGCACATCGCTCATGTAGACAAGGCGGCGGGCGCGCAGCGCGCTGGCGACGCGACCGGCGACCAGGTCGGCGTTCACATTGTAGGGCTTGCCGTCGTGGCCCTCGGCCACCGGCGAAATCACCGGGATAAATCCGTCCGCGATCTCCTTCTTGATGAGTTTTACCTTCACCTCGATCACATCCCCGACGTAGCCGAGGTCGACGGGGGCGCCATTGTCATCCTTGGTCATCCTCTCGCACACCAGCACGGTGTCGCCCGCCAGGCCCTTGGGCCGGCCTTTGGCGGAGCTGATGGCATCGCAGACCGCTTTGTTGACGATCTCGTCGAGCGTCTTCTTCACCACCGCGATCGTGGCTTCATCGGTCACTCGCTGCCCGTTGATGAAATTGGCCTTCAGGCCGGACGACTCCATCGCCCGGGTGATGGCTTTGCCGCCGCCGTGCACCACGACGACGTTAATGCCCGCCGCCGCCAGGAACGAAATGTCGAAGGCGACGCGCGTGCGGGCGACCGGGTCAGGATCATCCATGAAGCTTCCGCCGTATTTGATGACAAACGTGGAGCCCCGGAAATCCTGGATATAGGGCAGCGCCTCGATCAGCACCTTGGCCTTCGCCGTAACTTCTGCGACGTTCATCGTGGTAAGAGCGCGCGGCGGGGGGCCGCAGGAAGAAAACTAGAGGATAAAAAAGTGCTCACGGAATTAGTCTGACGAGGGTCAGACACGTGAATAAGGCACACCGGCCGCGCATTTCCACAAAAATTTTCACGCGCTACACCCACGTGACATGGCGAGGTGGGGCGGAGTCGCCGAACCCCACCTCTGCGGATTTGTGGTGGAACACGTCTCTCGGCTCCATCGTCAGTAAATCGCAGAATGAACTGCTCAGCGTATCAGAGACAATGCGCGCCACGTTCTGAAAGCCGGGGTTCGGCGAGCCCGGCTACAACAATCCATCGCCCGACCAACCACGAAAAATCTGCTTCACTCCCGGGCACCGCGCGCGCACTTCTTGAAGGTGCCCAGCACAAATCTCACGTTCGCCTCCCACGCCGAACATCGCGCGTGGCTCGCCACCCAATCGGCCCTGCCCATTGGTTTCCGCGTCAGCACCGTGCGTTTTGATTTCATTCCCCGCGAAGCGCCCAAGCCGGCGAAAATGACGCTCACGCTGATCGCGCTCGACCAGCTCACGCCCGACTTCGCCGCCGTCTTCACGCGCAACGCCTTCCCCGGCGCACCCGTCATCGTCGGCCGCCAGCGGCTGAACGAGGCCACCCTCGGCGCCATTATCGTGAACAACAAAGTCTCGAACGTCTGCGCGCCCGGCGGCGTGGAGGATTCGCAACGGGTGTGCGCCGAGGTCGCCATGCTGCTCGGACTGAATGCGAATCAGGTTCTGCCGAGCTCCACTGGCGTCATCGGCTGGGGGCTGCCCGTGGACGCGATCGTCGGTGCGTTACCGTCGACCAAGGCCGCGCTCGCCGTGGGGTCCATTTTACCCGCGGCGGAAGGTATCGTGACGACCGATCTTTACCCGAAAATCCGCCGCGCCGATCTGGGCGGCGGCAGCATCGTCGGCATCGCCAAGGGCGCCGGCATGATCGAGCCGAACATGGCGACCATGCTGGTTTACCTGCTGACGGATATCGCGATTCCGCGCGAAACGTTGCGGGCGATACTGACTCGGGCCGTTAATCCCACTTTCAACTCCATCAGCGTGGACAGCGACACCAGCACGTCCGACACCGTGGTGCTGCTGTCCTCCGGACGCGTGGCGGGCGTCGACCACGCAAGGTTTGAACAGGCGCTGACCACCGTATGCCGCGATCTCGCAGAAGATGTCGTGCGCAATGGCGAAGGCGTGCGTCATGTGATCCGTGTCGTCGTGCACCACGCCGCGACCGCGGAGCTGGCGCGGGAGCTGGGCAAGGCAATCGTCAATGCCCCCCTTTTCAAATGCGCCGTTGCCGGCAATGACCCGAATGTTGGCCGGCTCGTGCAGGCCATCGGCAAATATGTCGGCGCGCATGCGCCCACCACCGATTTGTCCCAGCTGCGGTTGACGCTCGGCGGTATCGAGATCTTCGCCGGCGGCGTGTTTCAACTGAACCCCGACAAGGAAAAGGCCCTCGTTGCCCACCTGCGCGGCGCGGAACTCTACGCCAGTGCCGCACCGAAAGACGGCGTGTTCACCGCTCCCATCGACTATCCGCCCCACGAACGCTGCGTGGAGATCAACGTTGATCTGGGCGTCGGCACCGCGGCGGCCACCGTGATCGGCGGCGATCTGACGCACGAATACGTCAGCGAAAACGCCGACTACCGAAGTTGAGTGGACGGGGGACCGTGCGCGGTCTCATCTTTCTTCGTTGGTTGGGCTTTGCGTCTCATATCGGGAATAGGCCCCGACTTGCTGCTGCCCCACCCTTCATTCGGGCAACCCAAAGAGCGTCGTCCATCCCGCGCGGTAGGTATCCGGCAAGGCATTGAAGTGATGTCGCCCGGGAAATCGCCGCGCGATGACGTCGAGTTTTTCGAATGGCTTCGCCGCGAGTTGGTCCTCCAGCAGCGCGAGGTCACCGACCATCGACGCCGAATCCTGGTCCCCGACGCTGAGAAAAAGCGTGGCGGGCAACGCGACCTGATGCGCCCGCAAGGCTTTCGCTTGTCGGAGCACGGCGCAATCGTCCCACCAAACCGACGGCGAACCCGCCAGATGATGAGTGAAGAAGGGCTTGGCCTGAAAGAGAGCGTACAGTACGAATAACGAGCCGAGCGAGTAACCGGCGAGCCCGCGTGGTTCCGACTTCACCGGGTAGCGCCGCTTGAGTTCCGGCCAAAGCGTGGCCGTGAGGAAGTTGAGGAAAGCCTCCGCCCCACCACTGGAAGGCTCCTCATCATTGTGCGTGGGCGTGTAATCCCGCCCGCGCTTGTTGGCGCCCGAGGCGTAGCTCGCCCCGTAGCCCACTCCCACCAGAAGGACGGGAGGCACCTGATTCGTTTTGCGCAAGGCCAGATAAGCTTCGACCGCGGACTCGAATTGATCGTCTCCATCCATGCACAGCACCACCGGCCAAGGTCCGGGCTGCGTCTCGGGCGCGACGACATAAATCGCGTAGGGCGTGCCCGTCTCCGGCGAATGCAGCTTAAAGGCCGGTGGCATCGGGTGGATAGACGGCATCCGAATCGGCGAACGCTGCAACGGGGAAGGTGTTGGGTCAGGTCTCGCCCGCACAGAAAATTGCCGCTCAAACCAGTCCGGCGGTTTCTTCGAAACCAAACCACAGATTCATGATCTGGACCGCCTGGCCGCTGGCGCCCTTCATTAGGTTGTCCTCGGCCGACGTGAGAATGAAATTGCCCGTGCGCGGATCATACACGGCGGCTATGTCGATGCGGTTCGTGCCGACCGTGTGCGCGGTGTCGAGGATCTCGCCCGTCGGAAGCACCTGCACGAACGGCGATGCGCTGTAAATTTTCGTCCACGCAGCGTAGACCCCCTCGATCGTTGCGCCCTTGGCGGCGGGGATCGTAATGGTCGTCGCAATGCCGTGGCGCATCGGCACGAGGTGCGGATTAAACTGGATGATGGTCGGGGCACCGGTTTGCAACGCGAGCTGCTCCTCGATCTCCGCGAGGTGCCGGTGCTTGACCAGGCCGTAAGCCTTGGCGCTTTCGGCGCGATCGACGAAGAGGTAACCCTCCTCCACTTTCTTGCCCGCGCCGCTGACGCCGCTGAGGGAATTCACCACAATGTGCTCGCGCGACACCAACCCCGCCGCGAGCAGCGGGACGAGGGGAATGAGCACGCTCGTCGGGTAGCAGCCTGGCGAAGCGACCAGCTTCGCTTCTTTTTTCCACGAGGGCGGCGTGAGCTCAGGAATCACGAAGCGAGCCGAGGGAAGCAGCTCAGGCGCATGGTGATCGCCGTAATATTTTTTGTAGGTCGCGACATCCGCGATGCGGAAATCCGCACTGAGGTCGATCACCCGCTTGCCCGCGGCGACCAGGACCTTGGCAAAGGTCGCGGCGGCCCCGTGCGGCAAGGCGAGAAAAAACAGCTCGATGTCGCTGGCGGCGAGGGCCGCGGCATCGGAGTCCACAAATTTAAGGCCCCGGTCGATCCCCCGCATGGCCGGCATCACGCTGGCGAGCGACTTGCCCGCGAGTGAGCGCGAGGTCACCGCCGCGAGGGTGACCCGGGGATGACCGAGGAGGAGCTTGACGAGGACCTCACCCGAATAACCGGCTGCGCCGATGATGCCGACTTTCATGACCGGACACATTCGGCCAGGAACTCCCGGGAATCCAGTATGATTTTCGTCACGCCGCCGTCACCGACGAAAAAACAAACCGCCCGCTCCGGTGAAGGTGCGGGCGGTCACAAAACCCCAAAGCTACAACGGAAACTCAGAAGGTGACGGCGTAGCTCAGCGTGATCACGCCGCGACCGACGGCCTGGGTGTTTGCCACCTTGGGCGAGCCGCTCTGCTTGAAATAATTATTGTTTCCCTGGGTGTAGGCGAATCCGACAATAAGCTTGGAGGATGAGCTGACGGCGACGGGCGCGGAAACGCCGATAAGCCAGTAATCGCCATAATTCTTAATTTTCGGTGATGCCTCATCCACGAATTTATCCCACTTATAGGTGCCGACCGTCCCCAGGAAATCGAGCTCCGTGCCCGCGTTTTTCAACGGCACCGCAAAGCTGACGTTGAGCTCGTACGTGGGGCCCTTGAGGACCATGTCGTAGTAAAACTTCGGGGTGAGTTTTACGCCCCCCACGGTGTAATTGAACGCCACATTCGGCTCGAAGGTCGTTTTGTAGAATCCATTGCTCTCGTTCGCGTTCGGATAGTTGTACCAGGTGAACCCGGGCACGAGGCTGGCACTGTTGCTCAACGTAAACGTGTAGTACGCGTAGGGATCAATCTCGGGATCCGACTGACCGGCCACTTTGTCGACGAGAGGAAAATTGGCCCACACGCCGATCCCGAGATTGCCCGAGTCGAACTCCACGGTCGGCTCGAAGGATGGGCCGCCCAGGCGAACGCCGCGGAGCATATACTGTGAAACCACCGCCGGGGTGATTGTCCACGAAGACGTGGGGGGCGCTGGGACGGGCGCGGCCGAGGGCGCGGTGACGGCAGTCTGGCCGCGAATCGACAACGCTCCCAATACGAGAGCGGCACAAGTGAGTAGAACGGTGGTTTTCTGGGTCATGGTATGGTTTGGTGAAGGAACAAAACCTCCTCGGTTCGAGCAGGTCGTCCCATGCCTTAGCACACAACAGGCCAACCTGAGTTTATGACAAACTGGACCCGGCCGGGTCGCTGCTGGTGTCCGCTTGCAGAAATCCCGGCGGAGGAAATCGATGACAAAAAAGCCGCCGACGCACGAGGCGAAGGCGGCTGGAAAAACGATCGGGGGCCGATCAGCGCTTCGAGAACTGGAAGCGCTTGCGGGCACCGGGCTGGCCGGGCTTTTTGCGCTCTTTTTCGCGCGGATCGCGGGTGATGTGGCCGGCCTTCTTCAGGGCGGCGCGCAGCTCGGGATTAAGCTTCTGGAGGGCGCGGGCGATGCCGTGCGCGACCGCGCCAGCCTGGCCAGCGACGCCGCCGCCGGCCACGTTCACCGTCACATCGATCTTCTCGCGAAGTTCGACGGTGAGCAGCGGAGCGTAAGCCTGCTTGGCAAAATTCTCGTGGGAGAAGTAGCTCTCGAACTCACGGCCGTTGACCTTGAGTTGGCCGGTGCCTTCGGAAAGGCGGACGCGGGCGGTGGAGGTTTTGCGACGGCCGGTGCCGAGGAAAATATTGGTGGCGGTGCTCATGGGCGGATCAGACGGTGGTCTTGACGGGGTTCTGGGCCTCGTGCGTGTGCTTCGGGCCGGCGAAAACGTGG
Source organism: Opitutaceae bacterium (assembly GCA_039936075.1). Classification (GTDB taxonomy): domain Bacteria; phylum Verrucomicrobiota; class Verrucomicrobiia; order Opitutales; family Opitutaceae; genus Opi-474. Next base: position 6,039 of record JBDTJA010000127.1, read on the forward strand.
AGCTTGGTCAGCATCTTGGCAGCGATGCGGTTCTTCGGGAGCATGCCCTTGACCGCGTGCTCGAGGATGAACTCGGGGTGGCGCTCGCGCTGGAGGGACAGCTTGCGGTAGCTCTCGCCACCGACGAAGCCCGAGAAGAACATGTACTCGTTCTGGTCTTCCTTCTTGCCGGTCACGACGACCTTCTCGGCATTGATGATGACGACATGGTCACCCGTGTCCATGGACGGGGTGAACGAAGGCTTGTGACGGCCGCGAATAAGGTTGGCGGCTTTGACCGCGAGACGGCCGAGGACGACGCCTTCGGCATCAATAAGATGCCATTTGGACTGGATCGTCTCCTTGCTGGCGAGGAAGGTTTTCATGGGAAAAGAGGCCAAGAACAAAAGTTTCGCGGAGGTGTGTCAACCCTCGTTTTCGACGGTTTTCAGAGGCAAATGACCGCGTCCTAGGTGGGGGTTCACGGACTAAGACCAGCCTTGTTTTGACCTCCAGATGTGCGAGCGTAGCATCTACTTCCATGAACTACCGCACCACCCTCCTCGCGGCTGGACTACTCGGGGCCTCCGCTGTCATCGCCGGGGCCTTCGGCGCCCATGCCTTGCGTGAATTCCTGTTGGAGCAGGGAATGGCGTCGGCATGGGAAACGGGTGCCCGCTACCAGCTGTTTCATGCCATCGCTTTGCTGGCGGCGGCTTTCGGGCTTCGTTTAGCTCCAAGCTCGATGACACGCAGAATCAGTTGGGCTGCAATCTGTTGGTGTATTGGAACCGTCCTGTTTTCCGGGTCGCTTTACGGCTTGGCCGCCGGCGGTCCGCGCTGGTTGGGCCCGGTGACACCCGTAGGCGGAATTGCACTGTTGGCGGGCTGGATTTGCATCGTGGCCGCGGGATTCACCAAGGAAAAATAACGCCATGCACCTGCCGGCCGATCTGCGTACCCTGCTGGACGCCGTCCGACGCGTGGGTCGCCCTCGGCTCGTCGGCGGGGGCGTGCGCGACTGGCTGCTGGGGCTCGAGCCGAAGGATTTCGATATCGAGGTGGCTGGCGTGGATTTCGAGACGCTGCACCGCGCGCTGGCCCCGTTTGGGGCCACGGACGTGATTGGGCGCAGCTTCGGTGTGATCAAGGTCCGCGGGCCCAACGGCTCTGAATACGATTTCAGCCTACCCCGGCGCGAATCCAAAACTGGCGCGGGTCATCGCGGATTCGCGGTCGCGCCCGATCCAGAGCTCAGCGATGCCGACGCCGCCGCGCGGCGTGATTTCACGATCAATGCCATCGCCTACGATCCCTTCACCGGCGCGCTTAACGATCCCCACCATGGCCAGGCCGACTTGAAGGCGCGCGTGCTGCGGCACACCAGCGCGGCGTTCGTGGAGGATCCATTGCGCGTGTTGCGGGCATTTCAATTTGCCGCACGGTTCGGACTGACGCTCGCGCCCGAGACGGCGGCGCTCTGTCGCAGCATTGCGGACACGTTCGCTGAATTGCCAGTCGAGCGCGTCTGGGGCGAATGGGACAAGTGGGCGACAAAATCCACCCAGCCGTCCCGCGGACTCACCGTGCTGGAGGAAACCGGCTGGCTGAAGCATTTTCCCGAGATTGCCGCGCTGCGCGGCACGAAGCAGGAACCCGAGTGGCATCCCGAGGGCGATGTCTTCACGCACACGCAGTTTTGCCTCGATGCGCTGGTCACGTTTCCGGAATGGCAGGCCGGCAATGCGGCACGCCGGCGGCGGCTGATGCTGGGGGTGCTGGCCCACGATTTTGGCAAACCCACCACCACCGCGTACGCCGAGCGCAAAGGGCAGATGCGCTGGATCAGTCCGGGCCACGAGTCTGCCGGCTCACCGCTCACGGAAACGTTTCTCCGTCGCATCGGCGCTCCACTGGAGCTGACCGCGCCGGTGGCCGCACTGGTGGTGCATCATCTCGCCCACCACCACGGGCAGACGGAATTTTCCGACGCAAGTGTGCGGCGGCTCGCGCGCAAGCTCGCGCCAGCGACCATCGATGAACTCACGCTTGTCATGCGGGCCGACAGTGAAGGCCGCCCTCCTTTGCGTTCGCCGGATTCGCTCGCCCGCATTGAACAGTTGCGGGCCAAGGCCGGGGCGCTCGCGCTGGCCAGCTCCGCGCCGCGCCCGCTGGTGCTCGGCCGGCACCTGATCGCACTCGGCCGCAAACCCGGCGCCGACTTCAAGGCCATTCTTGACGAAGCATTCGAAGCCCAGCTCGACGGCGTCTTCACCGACGAATCTGGCGGCGTAGTCTGGCTAAGCCACCGGCTGAACCACCCCTAGGCAGCTCGCGCCAACGGCCAAGGGGCCATCGCTCAGGATTTTCGCCCGCAGGCCACCGTTCCCGCGCAACCATTTTTCCGCGCCTGGTGCCACCGCCTGGTCCATCCAATAGCAGGGCTTGGACTCCACCATGCCCTCAAACTCCACGCCGCCCAGCATGAAGCGCCGGCCGATCAGGGTCGTGATGTCCACGCCCTCGATCACCACGTTCCGGCGAAACGCTCCGGCTAACAACGCGGGGAGGGAAAACTGCTGTTTCGCGGCCTGATAAATGTCCCAGGAGAAAAACGTGATCTGCCCAGGGTAGTTCGCCTTGTAGTCAAAAAAACGGTCCCCCTCCACGCCTTGCCCGGCGCGGCACACGATCTCCTGGACCTCCAAAGTCGGGTTGTGATCAGCGCCCAAGCCGTGGCGGCCAAAGAAATTATGGCCGGGCGAAATAAAAAGATGCCGGATGACGACGTCCATAGCGCCGAATGTACGCCGGGCTTTACGTTCAACTCAAGACCCGGCTAAACCCAAGACATGTCCGCCGCTTTTTCGCCGGTCCGCTCGTTCCAATGGGATCTCGCCCGTCAGGTCGAGCGCCTTGACTGGCTGCTCGCGCAGCTGCCCCGCTATGCCGAATGGGGTTATCAGGAGCTGCACATCCATCTCGAGGACGCTGTGGAATTCCCGAGCCTGCCCGGCGTGGCGCGGCGCGATGCGTACTCGTACCGCCAGTTCACGCAGCTCGTGGACACCGCCACGCGGGTGGGCCTCAAGGTCGTGCCGATCGTCAATCTGCTCGGCCACACGCAATACTTGATCAAGGTGCCGGAGCTGCGTGAACTCAACGAGCTGCGCTCCCCTGATGGAACGCCGTTCACCAGCGGCCAGGTCTGCCCGCTGCATCCGCGACTGCTCGGGATCGCGGAAAAATTGCTGCGGGACATGGCGCCGTTCTGCACGGCGGGAAAAGTTCATGTCGGGCTCGATGAGTCGTTTGACCTTGGCCGCCATCCGCTGAGCAAAAAGGAAATCGCCCGAATCGGCTTGGCGGGACATTTCGTCGGTCACGTCAACCGGCTCCACGCCCTTACGCGGCCGATGGGTTTGCGCATGGGCATGTGGGCCGATATGCTTTACTACATCCCGGAGGCGATCCCGCTGCTGCCTCCGGATATGTTGGCCTACGAGTGGTACTATTACGGGTTTAAGCGGTGGCCACGGATCGAGCTCTTCAATTTCGCCGAGGCTGACATCGCCACGGCGCTGCGGAAGCGCGGTCTGGCCATTTTCGGATGCCCCATGAACGGCTCGGCGCGCTACGAGCCGCTCCCGCATTTTCACGACCGGCTCAAAAACATCACGGACTGGTGGCGTCACGGCGAACGGATCGGCGCAGAGGGCATTCTGATTTCATCATGGGAGCCATTCCGTCTCGCCATGGAAACGACCACCGTCGTGGATGCGGCCGCCGCCAGCCTGTGGCTCGAGCCGGGTTCGACTGATCCGCAAAAGATGCTGGAGCGCGGGTTCGAGCGGGTCTTCGGCAAAAAGACCGCACGCAGGTCGGCCCAGCTGGCTCTGGCCAGCGACCGCCATCCGTTTGGCGGCTATCCGCGCTGGCAGATCAACGACCGCTGGGACACCCTTTCGCGCCGCGAACCCCTCGCACCGTACGTGGCGGAGGCGAAATCCTGCACGAAACTGGCCGGCGTGCGACCGCTCCCTGCGCCGCTGCGTGCGAGTCTGGAGTTCCGGCGCTATCTCGCCGCGAGGGATGTTTTTGTGCGTCGGGCATCCCGGGGGCTGGCCACGGCGGCGGCGGGTCGGCGTTTTGCGAAAGAACTGGCGATGGGCTTGCGGGCGGCTCGCGAAATGTGGTGCTTCACGCGCGACCGTCGTGTCCGCGGCGCGAACGAACAGATTCTCATCCGCGACGCCGAGCGCCTGCGCGCCTGGCAGCAGGGGAAACCCGTTTTCGGCGGACGCTGGCAGCTCTGCTACAAGGTGAAGGACTTCGCTCCGGGATTGCATCTCGTCGGCGTGGAGCAACAGCAGCCGGATGGCGCCTGGAAGATGATCCAGTCCTGCTACACCATCGAGTTTCAGACGCAGGCCGCGCAGCCGCATGGCCACATGGTACACGAACACGCCGCCCCGTTGAATTGGCATGGTGACGACGCGACCCTGGCTCCCCTGCGATTGGTGCTCCGCGGCATCGGTGAAGCCATGGTCGGCGACGTGGCGCTGACCGATGGAAAGACCAACCTCCCCGCCCGAGCCCTCGGCCCACGCCGCTGGAAACGCCTCGGCCAGGCGGCACCGCAGTCGGGCCTGCCGCCGCTGGTCTGGAGCGTGAATCACGGGGCGACAGCTGGGCTCCGTTTCTGACGCCACGCTTCGCGCCGGACCAAGCGGCGGCGAAGCTGGGCGCGCCGATCGAAAACAACCGCCTTTGGTGGCTGCGGCTTCCAACCGCCGATTCCCAACTTTCTGAAAAACGCTGCGTCGGGAAGACGCAGGCACAAGAGGGAACTCAGCCTTCGAGCTCAGTCTGGTATTTCCGCGCCAGCGCCAACGCCTCATCGGCATCGCGGGCGGTCACGGTGAAATGGCCCATCTTGCGACCCGGCCGGGCCTGCGCTTTGCCGTACAGATGCAGGCGGACATTCGGGTGCGCGGTTAGCCTCTCCCATTTCGGTTCGCCGTTTTTCCACACGTCACCGAGAATGTTCACCATCACGACGGGTGAGCGCAGCGTCACGGGACCCAGCGGCAAACTGCAGATGGCACGCACCTGTTGCTCGAACTGCGAGGTTGCGCACGCATCGATCGTCCAATGCCCGCTGTTGTGCGTGCGTGGCGCCAATTCGTTGACGAGCACTGCGCCTGACTTGGTCACAAAGAACTCCACGCCCATCACACCGACGAGGTTGATCTTCTCCGCGATGCGCCGCGCAAGGGTCTCCGCCTCCGCGGACACCGCGGACGCCACGCGCGCGGGCACGATCGAAAAATCGAGGATGTGGTTTTTGTGGATGTTCTCGGTGATCGGAAACACGCTCACCGCCGCATCCGGCGAACGCGCCACCACCGCCGACACCTCGCAGGCGAAATCAATGAACTGCTCAATCACCACTGGCTGGCCAGCGAAACGCTGCAATGCCGCCGGCAGGTCGGCCGGGATCAAAACCTTGAGCTGGCCTTTGCCATCATACCCGAAATCCGCGGTCTTCACCACGCACGGCACGCCGACCTCGCGAATGCCTGCCGCCAGATCGCCGCCCGCGGCGACTTCCGCGAAACGCGCGTGGGGAAATTGATGATCGCGCAACCAGCGCTTCTCGCGCGAGCGGTTTTGCGTCGTCGCCAGCACATTCCAATGCGGCCGGAGCTGGGTCATGGCCTCGATCGCTTTCAAAGGCGCGGCCGGCACGTTCTCAAATTCATACGTCACCACGTCGCACTCCTTCGCAAACGCCGCCAGCGTCGCGAGGTCCTCGTACGGCGCATTGACCTCCTTGTTCGCCAGTGCGCCCGCCGGGCATTTCGCCGCGGGTTCATAGACGTGGAACCGGTAACCCAGCCGCGTCGCCGCCTGCCCCAGCATCCGGCCGAGCTGGCCACCGCCGAGCACGCCGATGGTTTTCCCCGGAGGAATCGCCTGGGCCGCGCTCACGGTAGCTTCGACTTCAGGACCTTTTTGGTCTGCGTCGTGCGGAAATTCACCCAGGCCCGCTTCGTCTTCGCGTCGGATTGCGCCAGCAAGGACGCCGCGAACAACGCCGCATTAATCGCCCCCGCTTTTCCGATCGCGAACGTAGCCACCGGCACACCGCCCGGCATCTGGGCAATCGAAAGCAGCGAGTCCAGGCCCTTCAGCGCCTTCGATTCCACCGGCACGCCCAAGACCGGCAGCGTGGTGAACGACGCCGTCATACCGGGCAAGTGGGCGGCCCCACCGGCGCCGGCGATGATGAGTTTCAACCCGCGTCGCTCGGCCGACTCGGCGTAGCTCAACATGAGCTTCGGCGTGCGGTGGGCCGACACGACGCGTTTCTCATACGGGATGTCCAGCGACTCCAACTGCGCGGCGGCATGCTGCATCGTCTCCCAATCCGACGTGCTGCCCATGATGATTCCGACGAGAGGTTTTAAAGCCATGATGATGGGTCATAGGTGATGGGTGATGGGTAATCGGTGCAAGCCGGACATTTCCGAACTGTCACCGCGTCTCAACTATCATCCACAACCGATAACCCATCACCCCTTGCCTCTCACCCGCGCGCCGCGCTCAGACGAGCGACACACCCTTGGGCACGCGCACAACCGTCGTGCCAGCAATCTTATCATGCCAGGACTGGCGCTGGTCGTCGAAGATCACCCAGAGGAACCCCAAGCCCAGCACCATGAGGGAGAGGAAACAGGCGAGCGCGCGGACGATCGCGGTGCCCCAGTCCACTGGACGATCATCGAGGCGCACGACTTTCAAGCCGCACACAATGCCGCCGACCGTCGTGCCCCTGAGCTTCCACATCAGGGCACCGTAGACCGCAAGGGCGGGCAGCAGGTCAGACCGGATGTGCACATGTGAGCCGAAGCTGGTCACGCCGTTCAGGAAGCTGCCGAGCATCCCGACTAGCATCAGGTCAATCAGCAAGGCGGCCATGCGGATCCAGAAACCGGCGCGCAGCAGCGTGGTCGCCGGGCTGACGGGCATCGCCGGCGCCGGCACCAACAGTCCGGGCCCGGTCGGATCACTCGGGGTCGCGCCGGAAACCGGGGGGATCACGGGCGGAACCGCCGGCTGTTCCCGCTTCATGCCGGATAACAACGTGTAGACAACCACGCCGAGGCCGATCCAGCCGAGCAGCTTGTAGAGGATGAGCCCGAACACCGGCACGGTGTAGAGGAACAGCACGATCGTGCCGCCGATGAGTACCGCCATGGCCGGAAGGTCGGATCCAATGAACCGGGCGAGGCGACGGCCGAGCCAGGCGAGCATCACGACTTTGCCGAAGAGCGACGCAAAGAAGAGACCCGACGCGAGAAAGGGGATGATCGCGAGGCCAACGCCGGTGATGGCGAGCAACATCATCGCAACCGGCGCAAGGAACACGGCCAGCAGCGCAGCCAGGATCGAATAACCCGGGCGTTGCTCGAGGGTGACCACGCACCGAGTCACCCCTTTGCCAAACAGCAGCGCGAGTACCACATAGAAGGCGAGGAAGCCTACCGCGATCCACCAGGCCCACATCAAGCCCGGGGCGAATGCGAGCGGCCGGAGATAGAACGCGCAGTTTTGGATCCAGGCCTGCAGCCACCCGAAATCCGTGAAGGCCGCGCCGAAGGAGACATTGTTGACCTGGCCCCGCACGATGGCCTTCGGGTCGCGGGTAACCCGACCACCGACCGCGACAACATCATTGACCTCGGCGTCGGGCCCGAGCTCGACGTTGCCGAAGACCGCGATCACCTGGTCGCCGACCTTGCCGTTGACGTAGATATTGCCGAAGACCGCCACTGCCTGGTCGCCCACGGCTCCCGTGATTCGGGTGTTGCCGAAAACCGAGATGACCTGATCCGCAACCTCGCCTTCGCTCGTTGCCGAGCCGAACACCGCGATGACGGAACCGGCGTTCTGCCCTT
>JBDTJA010000128.1:0-2838 GCA_039936075.1 Opitutaceae bacterium
CCAACACCCCGCCGGTCCGGCCGTATTTGATGCCGTTGTCCACGAGATTGGAGAGCACTTGTCGCAGGCGATCGGGATCGGCCTTCGCAACCAGACCATCGGCGATGGTGTTTTCGAGGCGAACTTCCCGCGCCAGCGCCCGCTTCGCGAGATCGTCGAAGACTTCCTGCACGGCCGGCCGCAATGGCGCCAGCTGCAGCTGCAAGACGAGGCGGCCCGAGTCGAGTTTCGCGAGCAACAGCAGATCGTCGATGAGCAGGGTGAGCCGGTCGGCGTGGCGGTCGATGATCTGCAGCAGCCGGTCCAGCGCGGTAGCGTCCGCCTTCGCCCCGTCGAGGAGCGTCTCGGCCGCACTCTTGATCACCGAAAGAGGCGTGCGGAGCTCGTGGCTAACGTTGGCGACGAACTCCTGCCTCGCACCCTCCAGCTCCCGCAGCCGGGTCAGGTCATGAAACACCAGCATGGCCCCGGTCGCGGCTCCGGCGGCATTCTGCAGTGCGAGGGCGTTGACCTGCAGCACCCGCGGCGGCGTGCCTTCGAGTTTCAATTCGTAGTCGAGGATCGCAGGCTCGGCCGACAGCCGGGCCGCCAGGGCGGCGACCTCGTGATGGCGCACTGCTTCAAGCAACGAACCGCCAATCATCTGGCGGGAAAAACCAAACAGCGTTTCCGCCGCGCGATTTGCGAGCGTGAGGCGACCGGCGGTGTCGAGCATCACCAGGCCGTCGAGCATGCTGTCGAGCAGAGTTTCCAACCGGCGCTGCTGGGCCTCGAGCGTGGCCGCGTGCTCTTGCCTCAACGCGACCAAGTCGCGGATATGTTGCGCGGCATCGGCGGCGCGCAGCTGGCGGACATGCCACCAGGCGGCGAAGCAGGCGGCGGCAAAGAGCGCGAAAAAGACGATCACGACATCCAGCTAGGACCGCCCGCGGTTACGAGTCAGCCTTGAAACGGTAACCCACGCCGCGAATCGTTTCGAGATAGTCGGCCGCCGGCCCGATCTTCTCGCGCAGGCGGCGCATGTGCGTGTCCACGGTTCGGGTATCAATCGCGGCCTCGTAGCCCCAGACATCCTGCAGCAGGCGCTCGCGCGACTGCACGCGGCCCCGGCGCTTGGCCAGCAGGGCGAGGAGATTGAATTCCGTGGCGGTGAGCGTCACGGCCTTGCCGTCCACGTGCGCGGCATGGTGCGGGATGTCGATCTCGAGCAACCCGATGCGCACATGGTCGCCGGGATCATCGTCGCCCTTCGTTCGCTTGAGCAATTTGCGGATGCGCAGCACGAGTTCGCGCGGGCTGTAGGGTTTCGTGACGTAATCATCCGCCCCGAGCTCGAGTCCAACCACCCGGTCCATCTCGGCGGCCTTGGCCGTGAGCATGAGCACGGGGATCCCGGCCGTGGCCGGATCGCGGCGCATCAGCTTGCACACCTCGAGACCGTCGAGCTCGGGCAACATCAGATCGAGCACCACGAGATCAGGATGTTCGGCGCGAATCACGGCGAGGGCCTTCAGTCCGTCCGTCGCGAAAATCGGCGCGAACCCCGCTTCCCGCAGCTTGAAGCCGAGCACTTCCAGGGCATCGAGTTCGTCGTCGACGACTAATATTTTAGGCTTCATGCGTCTTTTGCTGGGCAGCGTGGCGGATATCCTTGGCCTCGTAAAGATAGACCACTTCCTCGGCGACGTTGGTGGCGTGGTCGGCAATGCGCTCGAGGCACTTGGAAATCACCATCAAATTCAGGCAACGGGTGATTGTGGTCGGTCGCTCCACCATGTAACTGGAGAGCTCGCGGTGCAATTGGCGGTTGAGATCATCCACCTCCTGGTCCCGCGGGATCACGGCGCGGGCCTTCTCGGGCTGGCGTTCGACGAACGCAGTGAGTGCGTCCCGCAGCATCTCGATCGACATCGTCGCCATGCGGGGCAGGTCGATGTAAGGCTTGAGTTGCGGCTCGGCATTGAGGTCGTGCGCGCGGCGGGCGATCGTGCAGGCCTCGTCGCCCACCCGCTCGAGATTTTGGGAAATCTTCATCGCCACCGTGATCAGGCGCAGCTCGGTCGCGAGCGGCGCCTTGGCAAGCAGGTGAATGGCGATGTCGTCGATCTCAATTTCGAACTGATCGATGATATTGTCATCGTCCTGGACCTTAAGCGCGAGGACATCGTCCCGCTCCACGAGCGCGCGCATGCCGCGGGCGACGGCGGATTCGCTGTGGCTGGCCATCGCGAGAATGGTCTCCTTCAGCCTGGTCATTTCTTCGGTGAAGTGGGTCATGATGGGCGGTAGGGTTAACCGAAGCGGCCCGAGACGTAGGCCTCGGTCTGCGCGTTGGAAGGTTTCGTGAAAATATCGCGGGTTGCGGCGTATTCGATGAGTTTACCCATGTAGAAGAAGGCGGTCTTGTCCGAGCAGCGGGCGGCTTGCTGCAGGTTGTGCGTGACGATGACCACGGTGTACTGCTCGCGCAGGATCTGGATCAGCTCTTCGATCTTTGCAGTCGCGATCGGATCAAGCGCAGAGCAGGGCTCATCCATCAGGAGTACCTCAGGCTGCACCGCCAGCGCGCGGGCGATGCACAGCCGTTGTTGCTGGCCGCCGGACAGGCTGGTACCGGGCCGGCGCAGGACGTCCTTCACCTCGTCCCACAGGGCCGACAGCCGCAACGACTCCTCCAGCCGCTGGGCAAGGAAGGCGCGGTCGCGAACGCCATTTAGTCGGAGGCCAACCAGCACATTTTCCTCAATCGACATCGTCGGGAACGGATTGGATTTCTGGAAAACCATGCCGACCCGTCGGCGCACCATCACAGGATCCACCCTGGCCTCGTAGAGATCC
>JBDTJA010000129.1:0-4295 GCA_039936075.1 Opitutaceae bacterium
CGGCGGCCACGTTGGTGACGGTCAGGGTGTCGAAGGTCGGTTCGGCATTCACCTTCGCGCCGAGCATGGTGAGGCCCTTGGCGAGCAGGCTGGTGAGGAGTTTCACGCGCCGGGCGATTTGTTTCAGTCCTTCAGGGCCGTGATAGACGGCATACATCGACGCCATGACGGCGAGCAGCACCTGCGCGGTGCAAATGTTGGACGTCGCCTTGTCGCGGCGGATGTGTTGCTCACGCGTGCCGAGCGCGAGGCGGAGGGCGGGGTTGCCATGAGTATCTTTGGACACGCCCACGAGACGGCCGGGCATCTGGCGTTTGAAGTCGTTCTTCGTGGCGAGGAAACCGGCGTGGGGTCCGCCGAAGCCGAGCGGCACCCCGAAGCGCTGCGCTGAGCCGACGGCGACATCGGCGCCGAACTCGCCCGGTGCTCGCAGGAGCGTGAGCGCGAGCAGGTCGGCGGCGACGATGGTGAAGGCGCCCGCCGCGTGCGCGGCCGTGAAGAACGCGGCGAAATCAAACACACTGCCGTTCGTGTCGGGATATTGCACGAGCACGCCGAAGCAACCCGCGGTCGGTTGGTAAGCGCGCCAGTCGCCCACGATGACCTCCAGGTTGAGCGGCTTGGCGCGGGTTTTGACGATATCGATGGTTTGGGGATGGCATGCGGTATCGATAAAGAAGCTGCGGTGGGCGGCGGCATCGCCCTCCTTGAGCCGGTGACACATCATCATCGCTTCGGCGGCGGCGGTGCCTTCGTCGAGCATGGAGGCGTTGGCGATCTCGAGACCGGTGAGATCGCAGACCATCGTTTGGAAGTTGAGGAGAGCCTCGAGCCGGCCCTGGGAAATCTCAGACTGGTACGGCGTGTAGGCGGTGTACCAACCCGGGTTCTCGAGGATGTTTCGCTGGATGACACCCGGCACGAGCGTGTCGGAGTAACCCATGCCAATCAGCGTGCGGAAAACCTGGTTCTGGGTGGCGAGGGAGCGCAATTCGGCCAGCGCCGCGCTTTCGCCGGCCGCCGCGGGGAGCGTCATCGCGCCGCGACGGATATGCGGCGGCACGGCGGCGTTCACCAACGCATCGAGCGAAGGGTAGCCGAGCAGCTTCAGCATCTCGGCCGTATCGGCAGCGTTGTCGCCGGTATGACGACGGGCAAAAGTATCCGTGGGGGCCAGCAGTTCGCGAGACGTCGACATCCGGCAAACGCTAGGCGCGAGGGTTGACCGCGCAACCGGGAATTGGCCGTGAGCCGGGCAATTAAGGGTTTGTTTCCGACCGGGAAGCGGAGCTTTTCCCCGACTTCCCATAATTGAGGTAGCTACGAGCGTGAGCGAGTGGCAGGTCTGTCGGACCACTCGCTCACGCTCGTAGCTACCAGCCATGAAAACCTCACCAGCCTATAAATCCCGTCAGGCCCGCGCCGACTATGTCGATCGTCGGCTGGCAGAGCTTTATCCGGAGACTCCCGTGCCACTCGACTATCGCGATGCTTACACGCTGCTGGTCGCAGTGCTGCTCTCGGCGCAATGCACGGACAAACGCGTGAACCTCGTCACGCCGCATCTTTGGGCGCTGGCCGATACGCCCGGAAAAATGGCCCTCGTCCCGGTGGCTGAGATCCAGCGCATCATCCGGCCGTGCGGCTTGTCGCCGCAGAAAGCGAAGGCGATTGCAGGATTGTCGCGCATCCTCGTCGAGGAGCATCGCAGTCAGGTGCCGCGCACCTTTGAGGAACTTGAGTCATTGCCGGGCGTGGGCCACAAAACGGCGAGTGTGGTGATGGCGCAGGCGTTCGGCGTGCCGGCATTTCCCGTGGACACTCACATCCACCGCCTGGCGCAGCGTTGGAAGCTGAGCTCGGGGCGCAACGTCAAGCAGACCGAGGTCGATCTGAAAAAACTCTTCCCGCGCGAGCACTGGAACCAACTTCACCTACGGATCATTTTCTACGGCCGGGAGCATTGCACCGCCCATCGTTGCGATGGCACGACCTGCGAGATCTGCCGCACGCTCTTTCCGGAGCGGAAGCGGGCGGTGAAAACGCGAAGGTGACCAGACCGGTTGCCCGCGAATTACGCAAATCGGCGCGAAACCATCCCGTCATTCGCGTCAATTCGCGCAATTCGCGGGCAAATTCGAGGTATAAAACGGGATTGATTCGCCCGCGGGGGCTGTTCACGTTCTCGCCCTCACGTCGGACGCTTAGCTCAGTTGGTTAGAGCACGTGCTTCACACGCACGGGGTCACAGGTTCGAGTCCTGTAGCGTCCACCATCCTGCCTCGCTGGGTGTGATTTGGAGAGAAGATGACCAAAACATCCATTCGACCTGAAATGGTGTCGGACTATGAGGCCATCCATAACCTAGTTTCTGAGGTATTCCGCGAAACCTATGGCTCAGGTGAGCAAGAGGCTGAACTGGTTAAGCAAATTCGCCAGAGACCGGAATACGGTCCTACAATCTCACTCGTCGCTGACATTCACGACGTGGTAGTTGGCCACGTGCTCTTTAGTGCCGTCCGGCTTAGTAAGCGTCCTGAAATTGCTGTGTGCGCTCTGGCTCCTCTTGGCGTGTATCGCCAGTATCAGAAACAGGGGATTGGCTCAAAATTGGTCCTAAGAGGGCTACAAGAATGCGCGAGTCGGGGCTACAAAGCCGTATTCGTTCAAGGGAGCCTGAAATACTATCCTCGCTTTGGCTTCAAACCCATCAGAAGCACCCGTCTTCAAACGATTTTCAATTCCGACCATGATATGGTTTTGGAACTCGAAGCCGGAGTCTTGGATAAAGTGTCGGGACTGGTCGACTACCCGATGCCTTGGAATGTTTTCAAATAGATGACTGCACACGGCGTGTAGCCACGAGCGTGAGCGAGTGGAGGGAGCCGGCCACTCGCTCACGCTCGTAGCTACTTCCTGCTCTTCGGTTATGACAGTTTTGCAACGGCTTTAGGTTGCGGGTCGAATCGCCAGCCATCCATAGCTCCCGGCGAACAGGCTGCATTCGGTCAGCAACAGGACGTACCCTAGGCGGAGGGACGCCTTCGTGAGACTGGGTCGAACATTCAGCCAGGGCAGGACAAGTGCCCGTCCACCCCAAAATAACGCGGTCACACCGCAAACTGCGCGAGCCAAGGAAGTGCCGTCAACCAAGGCGGGGGCATAGATCAGTGAAAACATCCCCAGCACGCCGATCATGGCGCCGATCGAAAAATTCTGGGCGAGGGAGAACCGGCGGTGGATCGGCGGCAGCTTCGCGAGGTTGACCTCCCAATCGGGCGGGATGGGCGTGAAGCACGCCAGGACGAGCGTGACGAAGTGGAGAGCTCCGGCGACGCGAACTCCGAGAATCCAGAATGAGTCAGGCATGAGGAACGGGCGTTAGGGCGTTTTAAATTAAACTTTCGCCGCAGCAATGCCCTTGTCATCGCGAGGTGCGCGAAGCGCGCTGTGGCGATCCCGCCGGATGGCTTTGTCGCTCCGCTCCTCGCAATGACAGGCGCGCCGGCGACGACTTTAGTTAAACTGCTCTAGCGGAAAACGTGGCGCTTTCCAGCTGCCAAAGCAACGGCGCTGCGTCCGGGGAGGTCCCAAAGGCCGGTGGTTCCAGCGGGCAGGGTGACTTCGCCCGCGGTCGAACTCGTGAGACTTATTCGAATCAGGCCTTGCGGCGTGGGGATTTCACCCTTTGCCCAATCGAGATCACCGAGTTGCGGGCGGATCGCGACCTCGCGATAGCCAGGCGCGGTGGGGGTGACTCCAAGGATCTTGGCGGGCAGCAGGCAAGCCGGGCCGGCGGACCAGCCGTGGCAATGGCTCCGCCCGGCGGCGACGATGTGGTCGATGCCGGGCTCGCGACGGTCAACAATCTCCCAAGTCGTGGTCGCGCCGCTGCGGAGCATCTGGCCGTAGTAGGAACGCATCTCGTCGAGGGCCTCGCGCACGAGACCGGCGTCGAGCCACGCCTGCAGGAGATAAAACTCCATGAAGCCGGCCATCGGGCGGCGGACGGTGGCGTCGGATTGCAGGAGCGGGTAAACGGCGCGCAACTCGACGGGCGTGACGGCCCCGGCAAGCAGCGCGGCGGCGTGTGCGTGCCAGCTGCGCGAGGCGTCGACCGGAAAATCGTCCCGGCACGCCGCGCGCGCGGGATCGCCGAAGGGGGCCGCAGCCTGCGGGAGGCGGGCGCGATGTTGCTGACGATACGATTCGGCGAGAGCAGTTTCGCCGAGAAGATCGGCGAGCTTCGCTCCGTCGGCGAAGGCGGCGGCGATTTGGTAGGCGAGAGCGGAGCG
>JBDTJA010000130.1:0-11128 GCA_039936075.1 Opitutaceae bacterium
AGCGCCTGGCGTGAGACCCCGTTTTACACTCCGGGCGAGCGCGCGGCGCTGGCTTGGACCGAAGCGGTGACGCGCCTGAGCGGCAACGATCCGGTGACGGACGAGGTTTACGCGGAGGCGCGAGCTCATTTTGACGAGCGACAGCTCGTGGACCTCACGCTGGCGATTATCGCGATCAACGGTTGGAACCGGCTCTCGATCGCGTTTCGAAAGGAACCAGGCACGTATCAACCAACGGCCGAGCCTCGGCATTAAAGGAGAACGAATATGAGCACATCAACGGACGCCCCGAATTACTTGGTCAAATTGCGGAAAAGGTTTCTCGTTGCGGACAGGACGCTGGCGTTACAATTCGAAAAACCAGCGGGGTTCGACTTTTCCGCCGGGCAGGCGATGGACGTGACGCTGTTGCATCCGCGAGAAACCGACGCGGAGGGGGACACCCGATACTTCTCCATCGCGAGCGCGCCGCAGGAAGATTTTCTGATGGTGGCGACGCGCCTGCGGGACACCGCCTTCAAGCGCCAGTTGCCGAACCTGCCTTTGGGGACCGAAGTCAAAATCGATGCACCCAGCGGCAGCCTGAGGTTGCACAACAACCCGGTGCGGGCCGCGGTCTTCCTGGTGGGCGGCATCGGGATCACGCCGGTGCGCAGTATCCTGTTGCGCGCCGCACACGGAAAGCTGGCGCACCGGATTTTTCTTTTCTATGCGAACCGCCGGCCCGAAGACGCGGCGTTCCTGGAGGAGTTGACCGATTTGGAAAAAGAAAATCCCCACTTCAAGTTGATCGCCACCATGACCGGCATGGCGAAATCCACCCGCGCCTGGGGAGGCGAAACCCGGCGGGTTGATCAGGCATTGCTGGACAAATACCTGGGGGGCGAGCAATCGCCGGTTTACTACGTCATCGGGCCTCCTGGTATGGTCAAAGGCACGCGCGAAATGCTCAATCGGACCGGCGTCGATGACGACAATATCCGCGCCGAAGATTTCGGTGGTTACTAATTTCCCACCTCAACAACGGAGACCGTCATGATTCAGATCAAACGCGCCTATGATCCACCCGCTAAATCTGACGGAACGCGCTTGCTGGTGGAACGGCTTTGGCCGCGGGGCATCAAGAAGGAGGATTTGAAAATAGCCGCGTGGCTAAAAGAAGCCGCGCCCAGCACGGGGCTGCGAAAGTGGTTCAGCCACGACCCGGCCAAGTGGACGGAGTTTCAACGTCGTTACCGCGCCGAGCTCAAACAGCATCCTGATGCATGGCAGCCGATCCTGGCGGCCGCGAAGGCCGGACCAGTCACGCTGCTATTCAGCTCCCACGACGCCGAGCACAACAATGTAGTCGCGCTTCGCTCCTACCTGCTTACGCGCAGCCGGCGTCCGTCGCCCTGAGTGGGGGCCGCCCCGATCTTCAAGATCGGGTGGCCGCTTCGCAGCCTGCCGGACCGGATGTGCGCACACGCTGCCGCTTCCAAGTCGCGTCGTGCGAAGCGGCGGATCGTCCGTTCAATTCGAGAAACGCGTTGTCGGCGTATTCGATTCAAACGCGAGCGCGCCGGTGCGCACGCGCATTCCGATTCGCGCGCGGGGGCGAAGATATGGCCGGAATGGATTTCGTCCATCGCCCACGAAAAAGGCGTGCGTGATTGAGGAAGTAAACGATCGCGGGACGTGCGCGCGATGGGTGGAAGCACAGAAGTCACTGCTCGAACCACTCCGACTCCAATTGCTTCGATGGGGGCGGAGGCATCCTGGATGCCACGTTTGGCTCTTTTGCTTGCCTTGAATTTCGGCAAACCAAAAGGGGGCCAGTTCTGTTCAGGGGTAGGATAACTGCTGATGAGATATCCGACGGGCTTGCGGTCCAAAATCAGCCGCGCGCCCGATATTCCTAACGTGAGTTTCATGCGAGAATGGTGCCGTTCAGACATGCCCAATCCTATGAAAATCCAAACAAGCATCCTCCTCGCCCTCGGTCTCGCGGCCGTGCCAGCTTACGCTCAAAAGCAACCCACTGACGCCCAAATTGCGGCCATTGTTGTCGTGGCCAACCAAGTTGATATCGATGCCGGCACGTTGGTGGCCGCAAAGTCGGCTGACCCGGAAGTTCAAAAATTTGCCCATACGATGGTAACTGACCATACGGCGGTAAACCAGAGCGCCACTGATCTCGTGACCAAATTACAAGTCACGCCAGAGGCGAACGAGACGAGTCGCGCATTGAAGGACGGCGGCGACAAGAACCTCGAGAACCTGCGTACCTTGAGTGGCACGGCGTTAGACAAGGCTTACGTCGATCATGAGGTCGCGTATCATGAGCAGGTGATTCAAGCGCTGGACGACGTTTTGATTCCGAATGCGCAAAACGCCGAGCTCAAGGCGCTGCTGGTCAAGGTGCGCCCGATATTTGTAGAGCATTTGAATCATGCCAAACACCTCCAATCCCGCTTCAACTAGAGAGAGCGGGAAGGCAGGGCCGATCACGGCTGTTGGATTCGCCGTCCTGCTAGCGGCGACGGCGTTGGCCGCCCTAATTGGGCGTGCCGACCCCGTGGCGGGCCCAAGAGTACACGTTGTCGTGATTGAGAACATGAGATACTCGCCCAGCATCCTCGACGTCCCGCTTGGAGATCGGGTCGTATTTAAGAACCATGATCTGGTTCCGCACACGGCGACGTCGAAAGGGGCCGAGCCGTTTGATTCCGGTCCGTTGCTCAGCGGGCAGGAGTGGGGCTTCACCCCGGCCCGCCCGGGGACACTCCGCTACAACTGTTCATTCCATCCCACGATGGAAGGAAGCTTGGTGGTGGGCGAACCGCACAAGTTAGCCGCGCCTTGATGGTAAAATGCGCCTGCGGCTCAACGCCGGCAGCAGCCTCCCGCCCATTCTCGATGAATCCTGACACTTCGGCACTCTCGGTGACGCGCAACCGCACGCTGCGACGTTTCGAGGTGCGGATTGATGAGGACGGGGCCACCTTGAACTACACGGGAGGTCGGGGCTCGATTAGCTTCGATCACACGGATGTACTCGATGCGTTGCGGGGAAAAGGGTTGGCGGCGGCACTCGTGCAGGCGGCGTTGCAAGAGGCGCGCCAAGAGCAATGGCCGTTCGTCCTGCGCTGCACCGTTCCTGCCGGCTTCATCGCCCGAAACCCTGACTTTGCCGACCTCGTGCGGCCGGAACGATCACAAATACTATGAACCGTGATCAACGGTCTCTTCCGCGACTCAGGCTTCTCGGCCAACGAAACGGGCCTTGCTTCTCCCTCACCTTCCACCGGAGAGGTGGCCGGAACGGCCCTGGCCAGCGGGCAGGGGCTGATTGCGTTTTTGCAATTGAATAACGCCGTCATAACGAGCCGGAGAAAAGTCGTGAAACACCGTCGGAGGCTTGTTGGCGCTTCAGGCTCGTGCCGGTCTGGACTGGGGTCCATACGTGCGTCGATGGCCGGCATGAGCTCCAGCGATAAATCCCGGCTCGCCGCCATTGTGGGTTTTAGCAACGACGCCATCATTAGTTGGAAGCAGAATGGCATCCTCGACAGTTGGAACCAAGGAGCGGAACGCCTCTACGGCTATTCCTCCGCGGAGGCCCTGGGCCAGCCGATCACGTTCCTCATCCCGCCACACTTGGCAGGCCAGGAAGCGGCCATCCGTGAAAAGGCCTGGCTGGGTAAGCGTGGTGACATCTACGAGACGCAGCGCTTGACCAAGGAGGGCGAATTGGTGGATGTCTTGCTCACGGTCTCACCCATCAAGGATACGCGCGGGGTGACCGTTGGCCTGTCAGCGATCGGGCACGACATCAGGATCCGTAAACGCGCCGAGGCCGAGCGCAGTCGCGTCGTGCATCAACTGGATGAACGGGTCAAGGAACTCACGGTCATGTATGGCGTGGCGCACTTATTACAGATGGAAGGAAAGTCAGCCACGGCGCAGTTGGAGGAACTCGCGGCATTGTTGCCTCCGGCTTGGCAATATCCCGACGTCGCGGCTGCCCGGGTGCGATTGGGTGACGTGGAGTTCAGGACCCCCAATTTCCGCTCATCCCGCTGGAGCCAGCAGGCGGAGTTTACGGTGACGGATGGCCGGAAGGGCCTGGTGGAGGTGGTTTATTTGGCGGAGCGGCCGCCGGAGGCGGAAGGGCCATTTCTCGCTGAGGAACGAAGCCTGCTCAACGGCGTGGCGGAGGGATTGAAAACGTATTGGGAACGCAAGCGGTTGGAGTCGGAAATCCTGGAAATCAGCGAGCGCGAACAGCGCCGGATGGGGCAAGACCTGCATGACGGCTTAAGCCAGCATTTGGCGGGCATCGCTTTTATCGGCCACGTCTTAAACAAACGGTTGGCCGAGCAATCCCGGCCCGAAGCGGCCGACAGCGCGCGCATCATGGAGTTGCTCGACGAGGCCGCGGATCAGGCGCGTTCACTGGCAAGGGGGATGCTCCCGGTGAAACCCGATCCGAGCGGGTTCATGCATGCGCTGCGGACACTGGCCGTCACGACCAAAGGCATCTACCGGATTTCCTGCCAGTTCGTCTGCCCGAAGCCGGTGTTAATCCACGATAACTCGATCGCCACTCACTTGTATCGCATCGCTCAGGAATCCATGCACAACGCCATCCGGCACGGGGGAGCCACGCGCTTAATCATCGCGCTTTCAGAAACCGGGGCGGGAGTGACACTTCGCATCAAGGACAATGGGCAGGGGTTTCCTCCGACGCCGCCCAAAACCCAAGGCATGGGCCTGGAAATCATGAAGTATCGCGCGCGGCTAATCGGAGGCATGTTGAATCACAAGCCAGGCCGGCTCGGCGGCACGGTGCTGACGTGTGTTTTGCCCGTGTCACTGGGACCGCCCTCGAAAAGGACGTCATGACCGCCCGGAAAGCAGACCCAAAACCCAAGCGCCATTCACGCGATCTCGCGGCAAAAAAAGCCCGGATCATTGTAGTGGACGACCATCCGGTCATGCGCGAAGGGTTGGCGCGGGTGATCGACGAGACCAGCGATTTAGCTGTGTGCGCGGAGGCCGAGAACATCCCCCTCGCGCTGGAGTTGATTGAAAGCGGCCGCCCCGATCTGGCCATCGTGGACCTCGCGCTCGGTGGCCAGAGCGGCATTGAGCTCATCAAGGACCTCAAGGGGCGTTATCCGAAGCTCGCCGTGCTGGTCCACTCGATGCACGACGAGCAGATCTACGCCCAACGGTCGCTGCGCGCCGGCGCGCGAGGTTACTTGATGAAAAGTGCGCCGCCACCCAAGCTCCTGCAGGCGATTCGTCAGGTCTTGGCCGGCGAGATTTATCTGAGCGAAACCATGACCCGGCAGATGCTTCAGCGCATCGCGGACACTCCGTCCGCCCAGAGCGCCTCATCGGTGGACCGGCTAAGCGACCGCGAACTGGAAGTGTTCGAGCGGCTTGGCCAAGGGCAGAAGACCAAGGAGATAGCTCACGATTTGCATTTGAGCATCAAGACGGTGCAAACCTACTGCGAGCACCTCAACGAGAAGCTGCGATTGAAGGACCGGGCAGGCTTGGTGCACTTCGCGGTGCAGTGGGCCGAAGCACAGCGGTAAGCGCCTCGAGCCGCTCCCGCTCGCATTCCTTCGACCGGGGCGAAGCACGTTCGAGCCGCGGGCATTCCACTTCTTGTTTTCCCTTGTCCGTGGCCGCCCAGGCGGCGCGTCACTCTCTGCAGGGGTAGGATAATCGCTGAGGGGATACCCGACCGGCTGGCTATCCAAAATCAGGATCGCGACCGATGTTCTCAACGCGATCTCCATGCGAGAATGCCAATGCTTCTTTATGAAAACCAAAACGATTGTGAACCAAACGCAGAACCCACCGGTCGCTCGGCAACCTTCCGAAGACGAGATCCGTAGCTACGCCTATTATCTCTATGACCAAGCGGGCCATTGTGACGGCCACGACGTCGAACATTGGCTCGAAGCCGAGGCGTGGCTCCGCGATACCAGCCAGAAGGAAGGGGTCGTCCTCACGAACCTTCGCACCCAGAGCGGCATGCGGCAGAATCTCGCATTGATGAATCATGGACTGCCTGCCGCGGCCCAAACTCGCTCTCACGAACGTCCCACGCGCGCAGCCACTGGGACGGACGTCGGCCGGCGGTCGATTCGTCCGTGGGGCTCGAATAAAATTAAAACGGGCCTGAGCTTGTCCGCGGCGCCGACCGCCGAAGCCGTGAAAGCGAATCAAGGCCCCCAAAGCCGAAATCCAGTGCCCACCGCGATCCCGAAAACTGAGCCAAAGAGTCCGCTCGTCAGTTCCCGCGCAATGGCGGAACGCGAGATCGCCGGACTCCGCCGCGGGCAGGCGGAACGCGACGCGACGCGTACGCCGGCGGATTACGACATCCAAGCTACGCTCATTTGACCTTCGTCCGCATATCCGGTCACAAGTCATGATCGGCTGCACCCGGGTGTCGGGTAACAAAATCACCTGCGAGATATTTCGATTCGGCCTCGCTGGCCGCTAGAGCGGTGCTACCTGACGATCCATCCGACGAGCGAAAGCTTTACCCTCGCTACAGCTTAAGACGAGGGCCGTGGGACGGTGTTGCCTTAAAAGCGGACCCACGCCGACCGATGATTCTAGCGTTATCTTTGGGCGAAGAGCGCGCCGTTCAAGCCGCGCAGCCCTCTTCAACAGCTGACTAACTGCGATCTTACCCTCCACCACGAATTTCATGCTCACCTCCACCGTTGCACTGTTTGCGACCCTCGCGGGTCTCGAAATTATTGTCGCCTTCGCCCTGTTTCACCAAGAAGAGGCATCCAGACTCGTGCACTCGCACGCCAGGCTCTCGAAGCGGGTTCCTCCAACGCTGCGCGATGACCACGAGCTGTGATCTATCTCGCGATGTCGACGCGACCGGGCCTCTCCGTCCGCGCATCTTGGTCGCCGAAAATGACAGTGCGCTCCGCCGAAACGAAGCGCGGCAGCTGAGCCTCGCCGGTTACGACGTCGACGTCGCCGAAAATGGCGAAGTCGCTTGGCGCGCGTTGTCTGCGGCGCCTTACGATCTGCTCATCGCTGACCACACCATGTGGCGCCGGACCGGCGTGGCGCTGGAATGGCAGTTGCACGCCGCTGGGTTCGGGCTGCCCGTTATCATGACGGAAGCCGGTGTCACGGTCGAGATCGCGAACCCATCGGAGCGCCCTGCACCGTGGTTTCGGACGGTTTGCCGCCAGCGGTCCGGCCTCAGAAGGCTCACCTCAGTCGTAACGCTGATTTTGGGCCGCGGCGCATCGGCGCGTCGCACTTGC
The DNA here is from genome assembly GCA_039936075.1 of Opitutaceae bacterium. Classification (GTDB taxonomy): domain Bacteria; phylum Verrucomicrobiota; class Verrucomicrobiia; order Opitutales; family Opitutaceae; genus Opi-474. Next base: position 7,302 of record JBDTJA010000130.1, read on the forward strand.
CCGATCCTTCTCAAGCAAGGCCATCCCGCCCGATGCAAAGGGGACTCCAAACCGATCAACGATGACAACGACCCAATTGCCCCACGCCTTCGGCCAGAGCCTCTGACTCGATAATCTTTCCCGCGATTTGCTGAACTCCGGGACGCGGCAAGGCTGCATTGGCGAATTTGCGGTGAGCAGTCTGACGTAGAATTCGACGATTTTCGATCACGCGTTTCAGCAGAGCACAACGTACGATGCCGCAATCCGCGAGAAGCTGGCGCAAGGTATTCCGTGAGAAACGCTCTGTTCCGCGTTGGCGATGCAAGACATCACCGGCGCCGCCGGCTTGTTCCGTTCGATCTTTGACCCGACGGGTGGCGTGGACGGCTGGGCATCTTGGAAGTCTCGCCGCTACTAGCCCACGCCACCCCGACGACCCGGACCACGATCCATTCCGTGCTGGGGTGCGTCCCGCAAAATAGTCACGGGCAGGCGGTCTTTGATCGAGCCGCTCAGGTTCATGAATTCGAACTTGGCATTGAGCTTCATGCCCTCGGCTGCGAAGCGCAGCCACATCAGTGGCGTGTGGCCGATGAGCGAAAAGATTTCCAGTTCGGAACCTGGGGGAAGCAACAATGACATGGGGTGGCGCGGCAAGGCTCACTGTCACAGCTCACGTTCGGCGGGGCTATAGGCCAAGGGCATCATGCGCATGAGTCGGGGCGCGCGGCATAGCTCCTTTGCCCATCGTCGCGGGCTTGCTCCGGGACCGGCAGACGGCCCATTTTCCTTTCACGATGAAACTCCGCCTCCTGTCCGTGGCCTTGTTTGTGAGCGTTCTATTCAACGCGCGCGCCGGCGCACCCGGTTTCGCGCAGGCGGGCAGCGATCTGACGGTTGATCCGGCCGCGCACTTCGGCCAGTTGCCGAATGGCATCCGCTACGTCATCTACCCGAACAAGGAACCCCAGGGCCGGGCCTCCCTGCGCCTGCTGGTGCTCGCGGGCTCCCTCCAGGAGAAGGAAAATCAGCGCGGACTCGCGCACTTCCTCGAGCACATGGCGTTCAACGGCGGCACTCACTACGCCCCGGGCACGCTGGTGGAGTTTTTCCAGCGCATGGGCATGAGCTTCGGCGGCGATACCAACGCCTACACGAGCTTCGACCGCACGTTCTACATGATCGAGCTGCCGAAGACCGATAAGAAAACCCTGACCGAGGGCCTGCAGGTTTTCGCCGACGATGCCGGTGGCCTGCTGCTCCGCCAGCACGAGATCAACAAGGAGCGTGGCATCATCCTGAGCGAGAAGCGCACGCGGGACAGTGTGGAGTTCCGCTCCTCCGTCGCGCAGTTCGAGTTCATGCTTCCCGACAGCCTCCTGCCCAAACGCATGCCCATCGGCCAGGCCAAGGTCATCGAACAGGCCCAGCGTGACCGGTTCACGGAATTCTGGAACACCTGGTACCGTCCCGAACGGTTGGTGGTGATCGCCGTCGGCGACTTTGACGCCGCGCTGGTGGAGCAGTTGATCACCACGGAATTTTCCCCACTCGCGGCCCGTGTCCCGGCGCAGCCCGATCCTTCGCTCGGCACACTGCCGAAGTTCACCGGCGTGCGGGCGCATTGGCATCACGAGGCCGAGGCCCCTGCGACGACGGTCATGATCACCGGCATCACGCCGGCGCCCAATGAGCCCGACACGATCGCGACCCGCCGGAAGGAGCTCCCTCGTGACCTCGCCGTCGCGATGCTCAACCGCCGTTTCAGCGAACTCGCCAAAAAGGAGGGTGCCCCTTTCAGCTCCGCCAGCGCCGAGGTTTCAGATGATTTCCATTTCATGCGCGAGGCCGACGTCACCGTGACCTGCAAACCCGGCCAATGGGCCGCCGCGTTGGGGGTCGGCGAACAAGAACTGCGCCGCGCGCTCGAGCACGGCTTCCAGCCGGGTGAGCTGAAGGAAGTCGTCGCCAACTTCACCAACAGCCTCGACCAGGCGGTGAAGACCGCGTCCACCCGCCGCTCAAGTGCGATCGCCGACGAGATCGGTGACACCATCGTGGAGCGCGAGGTGTTTACCCACCCGACGGCGGATCGTGCGCTGTACCAGCCACTGCTCGACAAAGTCACGCCGGAGGACTGCCTCGTTGCGTTGCGGAGCGCATTCGACGTCCCGGGCCGCTTCGTGCTCGTCTCGGGCAATGCCATGATTCCCGGCGACGCCGACGCTGCCATCACCGCGGCGTATAAACAATCCCGCGCCACGGCAGTGGCGGCGCCCCCCGTGGAAGCCGCCGGCCAGTGGGCTTACACCGAGTGGGGTTTGCCTGGCCGGGTCGTGAAGCGCGAGCATATCGCCGACCTCGACATCGAACTCGTGACTTTCGCGAACGGCGTGAAACTCAACCTCAAGAAAACGGATTTTGAGGCCGGCCGCATCCGCGTGGAGGTGCGCGTCGGCAATGGCGCGATCACCGAGCCCGCAGGCCAGCGGGGTCTCTCCGCTTTTGCCGGGGGCACGTTTGGCGCGGGCGGTCTCGGGCGGCACAGCGTCGACGAGCTCCGCCGCGTGCTCGCGGGTAGAAATGTAGACGCTCAATTCTCGGCCGGCGCCGAGGCCTTTGTCCTCAGCGGCAGCACCACGGGCGACGACCTGTTGTTGGAATTCCAATTGATCGCCGCGGAGCTGACGGATGCCGGCTGGCGCCCTGAGGCAGAGCGGCAGGCGCAAAAAGGGCTGGAGCAGATGTACCTCGCTTTTGCCCACACCCAAAACGGCCCGATGGCCACGCAGGTGGCCAATCTCGTCGCCGGCGGAGACCCGCGCTTCGGGTTGCCGCCCCGTGACGTCATGCTTAGTCGCACCCTGGCCGAGGCCAAGGCCTGGCTCGCCCCGCAACTCGCGCACGGCGCGCTGGAGGTTTCCCTGGTAGGCGATTTGGACATCGAGGCGTCCATCGCGGCCGTCGCGAAAACGCTGGGGGCGCTGGCGCCACGCGAGCCCAAGCCGGCGCTCGCGGCCCTGAAAAAACTGTCGTTCCCCGCGGAGCCTTTCGCGAAGGCTTACGCGATCGACTCTGAAATCCCGAAGGGGGAGGTGATGGTTTACTGGCCCACGACCGACGGCTTCGACGTCAAACGCGCGCGTCGCCTCAACCTCTTGGCCAGCGTCCTCAACGACCGGCTGCGCGTGAAAATCCGCGAGGAACTCGGTGGCACCTACAGCCCGAGCGCCGGCAGCGCGGCCAGCGATCTGTTTGCCGGCTACGGCTACATCCAGGCCGGTTGTGTGGTGGATCCGGCGCAGGCCGGGAAGATCAGCGACGTGATCGTCGCGATTGGCGACGACCTGGCGAAACACGGTGTGACGGAGGACGAACTCAGCCGAGCACGGCAACCCGCGTTGACGGCCATCAAGGAATCGCTGCGCACCAATGCCTACTGGGGCGGCAGCGTGCTGGCCCGCGCCCAGGAAAAACCCGAGGTGCTCGATTGGGCCCGGACGCGCCTGGCCGACTTCTCCGCCATCACCGCGGCCGAGCTGACTGCGTACGCCAAATCCTACCTCGGCCGCGAACACGCCTCGCGCGTCACCATCCTGCCGGCGGTGGCCGCGGCCGAAGCTCCGAAGTCGAAGGCGCCGTAAGTCGGGCTTCATACCAATCGCCCGTTGCTATTTCTCTGTCATTGCGAGAGGGCCCCGCTCGGCGGAACGACGAAACAATCCAGCTGGATCGCCGCGGTGCGCTTCGCGCACCGCGCGATGACAAGGGTAAAAGCTCAAGGCGATTGGTATTACGCCCGACATGTTGCGCGGATCGATACGTGGCTGCGGCATCCTGCCGCA
>JBDTJA010000131.1:0-12926 GCA_039936075.1 Opitutaceae bacterium
GAGCATCCGCCGGAACTGCGCCCATGCGCCGTTACCGTTGCCCAGCATCGCCTCGGTCAGGGCGAGGATGAGAAACCCGTGCGTGCTGCCATCCTCCCCGCCCGCCGCGATCCGCCGGTCCGTCGCCACCCGCGCCGCCCGGAACAACTCCGGGGTCGCCCCCGTGATCTCGCGACTCCGCCACACGGGGTAAAGATGCGACGCGTGCCGGTGCGAATAATTGTCCACTGAGCCAGGCAAGGCCCATTCCGCCAGCGCGCCGTCCGCGTTGATGACATATGGCGGCAATCGCCGGATCATTTCCTCCCAGCGCGGAATTTCCGCGGCGTGCAGCCCCAGCTCCCGGCACGACGCCACGAGGTTCGTCAGCAGCTCCTTGCACGCCGCGATGTCCATCGCCGGATTATCCCCCGCCCCCGCGAGCAGCCCGTTCTCTGGCGACCACGCGGGTGAAAAGCAATAAATCCCCGACGGCTCGAGCGTCAGATAGTCCTCATAAAATTCCGCCACTTCCTTCATGAACGGCACCAATCGCTCCCGCAGGAACACCCGGTCGCCCGTGTAAAGCACGTAGTCGTAAAACAAACTGCTGAACCACGCCGCGCCCGCGGTCCAATGCTGCCCGCACGAGATCGTGGGCCCCCAAGCAATGTTGACCGAGCAGTCCGGCCAGCGCGTCTGCGGCACCTGGATCCCGCGCGCGCCGAAAATCTTCCGCGCGTTCTCGCGGCAGTCCGCCATGATCCGCTCGTTCATCAGGAAATCCGCCAGCGGCTGCATCAATTCGGGCAGGTTCGCGCTGAGCACCGATGCCGTCACCAGCTCGAGGTTTACATCCATCGTGTAAATCGTGTTCCACTCGTCCTGCCACTGGCCGATCCAAAGCCCCTTCCCGCCCGGTGGATAGAGGCCCGTGCTACTGATCACCGCATACCGGCACACGTCGTAAAGTTTTTCGCTCAACGCCGGCGAATAGACCCCGTCCTTCTGGCCGCGGTCCAACAGGTCCTCAATCGGGGTGTCATGCTCCGCCCCGGCCCCGAGATCCAGCGAACAGCGGGCAAACATCGCGCCATGCACCTTGGCCTGCGCCGCCAGGAGTTGGTCGTAATCCCTCGGTAACACCTCGATCTCACTCTGCAACGCGTCCACCGGCGGCGTTTCCCCCCAAGCGAACGGCCGGATTTTCATGAAGAGCATCACTGCATCCGGGCTGTCGAAGTGTAATCCGCCGTCCGTCACCCGCACACTTCCCTTTCGCGCGGCGACTCGAATAACTGAAACATAGCCGCCCTTGCCTTCGGCTTCTCCGTGGTCGTAGCGGGCGATTTGGATCAGCCAGCCGCCGGTCGTCCCCGCGAGTGTGGCGCTCGATTCCAACGCCGTTAGGCTCAGGTCGGCAAACGTGCCAAAATGGAGCGACGCGTTGAGACCCCCACCTTGGCCAGGATTGAAGCGGACCGGCCCCGGCGTCCGGCTCATCACCCCCACGAGCGCATCGTGCGGCCGCGAAGAAAACCATTTTCGTTCCAGGCGTCCGCCGTCGTCCTGCCAGGCGCTCACCACTTCACCGGTCGCAAAATCCGTCGTCCGCGCATAGTCGACCACGGGGCCATCCGTGGGCATCTCCAAGTGCAGCTTGAACCCCGCGTGATAGTTACCCGCGTATTGATAGCCGCGATAACCCTGACGTTTCGCCTCCTCCCACACCCGCGCCTGGGCCGTCACATAACCTTGCGGACTGCCCTCGCGCCGGATGATGGCCCGCACTTCGGGCAACAGATGCGCAATGTCCGGCACGAAGCGTCGCGCCGCGAGCGGATCAAACTCACCGGGAAGTTTTTCGGACTCGGGTTTCAGCGGCAGAAACAAGCGGCTGTCGTTGCCGATGACGACCTCGTGCTCCGGCTGGCCGAAGATGATCGCGCCGAGCGTGCCGTTGCCGGTCACAAATCCATTTTCCCATGTGGTCGAAGGCCGGCGGCTGAGTAGGCCGTGCAGCGGTGAGCAGAGCGGCATCGTCGTCAAAGTTTGCCTGCAGATTTGCCGGTGGGCGTCGCGGTCGCGAGGGCCTTCTGCTTCACCTCGGCGGCGAACGCATTGGCCTCGGAGAGTGATTTGAACTGCCGAACCTTCCCATCGATGCTCACGCTCGCACCCCCGGTGGTTTTATTCGGCACGATGATCATGCTCGGCGTCCGCTTGATGGCGGCGCGCCACTGATCCACGGCGACCTGCAGTTCTGCTGCCTTGCGCGCCCGCTCCGGCGCAGCCGCGGCCCATTGCTCGTCCACGATTTTCTGGCGGGCCGCCCGCTCCTCCGCGGTCTTCGCGGCGGCCTTGGCATCCAACACGTCCTCCGCGGCTCGGTTGATCGCGTCCAGCTGGCTCTCCAGCGCGGCGATGCGCTCGGTCTGCTGGTCCAATTTGATCTGCAGCTGGCGGGCGGCCTCGCTGGCCGCGGCCGCCTCGTCCGAGGCGCGGTCGGCTTGGTCACGCAGCCGGAGAATCTCCGCCGCGTCGCTGCTCTGCGCACGCAGCATGGGCCACGATGCCACCGCCACGAGGATCGCGAGAACGACGGAGATTCGTTTCATGGGGTTAACGTGAGCGACGTATCTGCGCCGGGCAAGGTTACGCCAGACGGGGCGCGGCGCCATGCCCGCGGTTTACTTGGCTTTCGTTTTCGCCGCCTCGTGAAACGGCAGGTTTTGCTCGAAGAGCTTCAGATGGTCGCGCAATTCGTCCCCGCGTTCGCCGGCACCCAGCAGGGCGACGGCCTTCTTCTGCGTCTTGACCGCCTCTTCAAAGTCGCCGATCTCCGCGTAAACCGCCGCCAGCGTGTCAATGTAGCCCGCGTTTTTCCATTTCGTCAGCTCGCACACCTTCATGGCGTACCGGAGTGCCCTGGCGCCATTGCGGAATGCCGGGTCCGGCGCGGTGGCCAGATTCCAGGCGAGGCCGTTCAAGGCGTCCTCGGAGTTCGGGCTGAGTCGGAGCACCTGCTCCAGATCCTGGTTCGCCAGGGCGTAGTCACCTTGGTTCTGGTACAGCGACGCGCGGCCCAGATAAGAGAAATAATAATCGGGATCGGTTTGGAGGCTTGCGGTGAAATCCGCCAGCGCGCGGCCGTGATCGTCCTTCTGCTCATAAAGGCCGCCGCGCAGGCAAAGGGCGGCGGCGTTGTGCGGATCCAGTTTGATCGCGGCATTCGCATCATCGAAGGCCGGGGCGGTGTCCCCGATCTTGGCGTAAGCCACGCCGCGCACGATGTACGTCACGGGGCTGCCGGGATTGAGTGCGATCGAGGCGCTGAAATCGACGATGCTGCGGGCGGTGTCGCCTTTCATGTCGTAAGCCATGCCGCGATAATAGAGCGCGGCAGGGTCCTTGGGGTTCAGCTGGATCGCGGTGCTGAAACTGGCGATGGCGGCGTCCACATCGCGCCGCGCGATAGCCTCGTTGCCCTTCGCGACGGCGTCGGTGGCGTCGCTGGCGCGCGCGAGGGAGCCTCCAGCAGCGATCAGCAAGCCAGTTAGGAGGAGACGGAGCAGGGGGGAAATTTTTACCGGGACGGTCATGGGGGCAACGTAAGGCCGGGTCGCACCGGGCGCTAGCCTCGAGTTCAAACATGCGGGCACCGCATGGCGGTGATTATTTCCACTGATTTCGCTTTTCCCCGCGGCGGTTGCTTCCCACGGTGGCAACTCCCCTCCCCACCGCGCGATGTTGAAAATGTTTTCTCCCGGGCTTTGGATCGTGCTGCTGCTCGCAGTCGGTTCCTCCGTCCTCGTCGCGCTCCTGCCCGTTCAACCGCGGCCCGGGATGCAGATGTGGCTGTTCGACCTAAATCACGCCAAGATTGCCAACGTCATCGCCGCGGACTGGAACCGCGACCATCCGAACGATCCCGTGTCGGTTAATCTCCTCACGGGCGACGCGCTCCAGACGCGCATGATGAGTGGCTTTTACTCCAACACGCCTGTCGCCGACCTCATCGAGGTCGAGCGCACCATGGTCGGCCAGGTTTTCGCGGGCCCTGTGAAGGACGTCGGCTTCATGGATCTCACCGGCCGGCTGGAAAAGGAAAACCTCCGCGCTGGCATCAACGAGCCGTCGTTCAGCCCTTGGACGACGCGCGGCCACATTTTCGGCCTGCCCCACGACGTCCATCCGGTGATGCTCATGTACCGCGCTGATCTCGTCGAAGCGGCGGGGATTGATGTGTCGAAGATTGAAACCTGGGCGGACTATTTCCGTTTGCTGCGTCCCCTGATGGTCGATCTCGATGGTGACGGCCGCATCGACCGTTACTTGCTCAACGCTTCACCCACCAGCATCTATTATCATGAGGTGCTGTTGCTCCAGGCGGGCGGCGGAATGTTTGACGAAGCCAATCATCCCACACTGAACCAGGCCATCAACGTCGAGGTCATCGCGCGCCTTGTCACCTGGTACACCGGCCCCACGCACGTGGCCAGCGAGGTGCCGGTCGGCGGCGCCGCCGCCGCGCGGCTCTACCGCGAGGGTTATGTGATCGGTCTTCTGGCGCCGGACTTCGTGACGGGCAGCATTCGCGAAAGCCTGCCCGACATGGCGGGAAAATTCAAACTCATGCCACTCCCCGCGTGGGAACACGGTGGACGCCGCACCTCCGTCCTCGGCGGCACGATGCTGGGGATCACCAAGGCCAGCGCGCACCCCGAGGCCGCGTGGGCGTTTGCCAAGGCGCTCTATCTTTCCCCGGTCATGGCCAAGCGGCTCTATGAAGTCGCGGGCATCGTCTCGCCCATCAAGGCGAACTGGAAAGCGTCATTCTACGACGCACCCGTGCCCTATTTCTGCGGCCAGCCCGTGGGCCGGATGTACCTCAACCTTGCGCCGGACGTGCCGCGGCGGCCGTCGTCGCCCTACTACGCGCAGGGCCAGCAACTGTTCAACACCGCGATCATGCAGCTCTGTAGCTACGCGGATGAGCACAAGGTTTACGACGAACAGGGATTGATGCCCGAGGCGCGCCGGCTGCTCGACCAGGCCCAGCATGAGCTGGAGCAGCAGATGAACCGCAATACCTTCCTGCAGGCCGACGCCCCATGAAAAACTCCCGCCTGCATTCCTCGTGGACGCCGTGGCTTTTTCTCGCGCCGTTTCTACTGACCTTTGGCGCCTTCATCGCGTGGCCGGCAGTGCGGTCACTGATGCTGTCGTTCGAGCAGACCTTCGGCCCGCGCACGACCGCGTTCGTCGGGCTGGCGAATTTCCGATTCCTGATCCACGACCCGTATTTCTGGACGGCGGTGTGGAACACCCTGCTGTTTACGATCGCCGCTGTGCTCGTGCAGATCCCCGCCGCCCTCGGTCTGGCCCTGCTCCTGAACCGCTCCGATCTTCGCGGACGACGATTTTTTCGGCTGGTTTTCTTTGCCCCATCGGTCGTCGGCCTCGCCTTCGTCGCCATCATTTTCTCCATGCTGTTCGAGAAACGCACCGGACTGATCAACGGTACGCTACACTCGCTGTTCCCCGCCTGGGATCCGGATTTTCCGTGGCTCGACCAGTATGTGATGCCCTCGCTGATCCTTGCCCAGCTCTGGCTTTCCGCCGGTTTCTACATGGTCTATTTCCTGGCGGCACTGCAGACCGTCCCGAGCGAACTCCTCGACGCTGCCAACATCGACGGCGCCAGCGCGTGGCAGCGTTTCCGCCACGTGACGGTGCCGGAGATCCGGCCGGTGTTGAATCTCATTACCCTGCTCGTTGTGATCGGTAGCTTTCAATTCTTCGAACTACCCTACCTGCTCTATCACGAAACTTATGGTAACGGCCCGGAAAACAAGGCGCTGTCGATTGTGACCTATCTGTATCAAACGGGTTTTCGCAGCGGCGACCTCGGCTACGCCAGCGCGATCGGCTGGGTGCTCACGCTGGTTCTCGTCGGCTTGGCCCTCCTGCAGCGCCAGCTGACGAAAAGGGAGGAAGCATGAACGCGCCCGCGCCGCGCCGGCTCATCCGACCCGGCACCCTCATTATTTATGGCGTGTTGGGACTGTTCGGCGTGATCACCTTGCTGCCATTTCTGTGGATGCTTTGTGCGGCGTTGAAAACGAAGGAGGAGTTCTTCGCCTCGCAATTCCTGCCGCACGGTCACGGCCTGTTCGGCGTCGCATGGGATCAACTCACGCTGGTGCAATTCAAGCGTCTCTTCACCGAGTTGGCGCTGCCCCGGGCGCTGCTCAATTCCATCTTTCTCGCCTCCGTCGGCAGTGTCGTCGCCACGCTGTTTTGCGCGATGGGCGGCTACGGGCTGAGCAAATTCCGTTTTCGTGGCCGCGAAACCCTCACCTTCACAATTCTGGGCACGGTGGTGCTACCCGTCGCGCTGCTGCTGAGCCCGCGTTTCGAGACGCTATTTCACCTCGGTCTGGTTAACCGCTACCTCGGCGTTTTCCTGCCGGCCTTCGCGCCGGCGTTCGGGCTTTACCTTTTCCGGCAAGCCATGCTCAACAGCGTCCCGAACGACATCCTGGAATCAGCCCGCCTCGATGGCTGCGGAGAAATCCGCATTTTCTTCCAAATTGTCCTGCCCATCGTGCGCCCGATGGTCAGCGCGTTCCTGATCATCACCTTCATCGGCTTGTGGAACGACTACATCACGCCCCAGATCATTCTCCAGTCACCTGAGCTGCAGCCCCTATCCGTCGCGATTACCAATCTCAAGGGTCTCCACACCGATGACTACGGCCTCATCATGGCCGGAACGCTCGTCTCCATTACCCCTGTCATGGGTCTGTTCTTCCTCCTCCAGCGCGAATTCATCTCCGGCCTCACCAGCGGCGCGGTGAAAGGCTGACCGAGATCATGACGAATCTGGACGCAAGGCGCTGGAGCTGCGTTCGCGTGAACTGTTCACGGAATGTATGGTAAGCCTCGGCGCGATCAAGAAGGACATCGACATGCAGACCCTCACCCGCGAGGAAATCGAGCACCTCGTCGGGGAATAGGAACCGGAAGAATTAAGCGCAAAGCCGCGAAGACGCGAAGCCAGGAGCAAAGGCCGGATATTTTATCGGTTCAGGCTTCGTGCCCGACCTTTGCATCTTGGCGCCTTTGCGCTTTTCCGTCTTCCGGAGGCCGGAGCTTGCGGCGTCGGCCGAATCGCACTTACTGGGCGGGATTCATGGCCACCACTGTTTTCACCATCGCCAATCAGAAAGGCGGCGTCGGCAAGACCACCACCGCCGTCAACCTCGCCGCCGCGCTGGCAGAAAAGAAAATCCACACGTTGCTGATTGACCTGGATCCCCAGGCCAACGCCACCAGCGCGATCGGCATCGAAAAACAAGCCGGCAAGAGTCTGTACGGTCCGCTTCGCGGCGAAGCCACCGCGCTCGAAATGATCACGCCCACCGCTTACGAGCATCTGGCGCTGATCCCGAGTGAGGAAGACCTCGCCGCCGCCGAGATCGAGCTCGCGCAGACCGAGAACTACTTGATGAAACTCCGCGGAGTGCTCGCGCCCATCCGCGCCTCCAACGGCTACCGCGCCATCATCATCGATTGCCCGCCCGCGCTCGGCATGCTCTCGATGAACAGCCTCGCGGCGGCGGACTGGCTGCTCATCACCCTCCAGTGCGAATACATGGCGCTCGAAGGCCTTGGCCAGATCCTGCGCAACGTCGAGCGCTTGAAATCCGCTCACGTCAATGACGGCCTCCAACTCGGCGGGGTCGTCATGACGATGTACGACTCCCGCACCAATCTCGCGAAGCAGGTCGTCGACGAAGTGAAGCAGCATCTGCCCGACAAGATTTTCAAGACCGTCATCCCGCGCACGGTGCGGCTCAGCGAGGCTCCGAGCTTCGGCAAGCCCATCTTCGCCTACGATCCATCCGGCCCCGGCGCGGCCGCGTATCGCGGACTGGCGAAGGAAGTGATCGAGCGTTTCGGCCTGGCTCCGTAGCAGCGAGTAGTGGGAGGCGAAGTGGCACGGGTCTCCCGACCCGGGTGGATGAAATTGTGATTTCACATCCCGCTCCTCATCAATCTTTCCCGCTTGCCCGGGTGCAACCCCACGGGTCTGGATATCCTGCCACCATCCACCTTTTCCCACGCTTGCACTCCTCGCTACCCGCTACTCACTACTCGCTACTTCTGTGTTCCCCGCGCTCTCCAAATACCGGCACGCCTTCCTGATCGGACTGCAGAGCAACCTTGTCTACCGCATGAATTTTGCGGTGCGCGGCTTCTTCTCCCTGTTTCACCTCACGGTTGTTTTTATTCTGTGGGGCGCAGCTTACGCGGGCACGACGAGCATGGGCGGCTTCAGTTTCTCCCAGACTCTCACCTATTTCCTGGTGATGCTCGTGATGCAATTCTTCGTCGGTGCGTTCAACGAGGACTATCAGATCAGCGAGGAAATCCGGAACGGATTGATCAACCAGTTCCTGCTGAAACCGATCAACTATTTCCTTTATCGCTTCAGCATCTTTGTCGCCGCGCGCCTCGTCACCGGTGCCCTGATCCTGATCCCGCTCGTTATCGCGATTCCGCTGTTGCACAACTACCTCACGCTGCCCCACGACGCCTGGCGGATCGTGCTCGGCCTCCCGGCCATGGCACTCGCCGCCGTGCTGCAGTTCAGCATCGCCTACTGCTTCGGCATGCTGACGTTCTGGTTTCTTGAGATCCAGGGGTTCGTCATCCTCTCGATGGCCGTGGAGTCATTGCTCGGTGGCCAGATGTTTCCGCTCGACCTGCTGCCCGCCGGGGTCTTCCGGGTCGCCCAATTCCTCCCGTTTTATTATCAAACCTACTTTCCCACCGCGATCCTCACCGGCCGCCTCAACGACATCGCGCTCGTCTGGCAGGGCCTCGGCATCCAGCTCGGATGGGTGCTGCTGATGCTCGCGCTCAACCAGTTTCTCTGGCGCCGGGGTTTGCGCCGTCACACCGCCGTCGGAGGCTGAACCAGCAGTAGCGAGTAGCGCGTCGTGAGCATCATGAACTTCCAATCCTGCAGTCAATCGATCGGCACGACAGCGCCCCCCACGCCCCTGGCGCGGTGGCCTGCGCTACCTGCGACCCACCTCCTCCTCCGCGCTACCATTTCCCCGCCATGACGCGTTACTTCCAAATCTGGCTGGCCAGCGCGCGCTATTCGGTGACGCGCACCCTGATGTTCCGCTTCGACTTCTTCCTCTGGGCCGTCGTCGAACTTTTCTGGATGACCGTGAACCTTCTGCTCGTCTCCGTCATCTACGAGCACACCAAATCCGTCGCTGGCTGGAGCAAATACGAGATGCTGCTCCTCGTCGGCACCTCTCTTTTGATCCAGCGTTTCCTCATGGGGTTCTTCTGGAGCAGTATTTTCGACATGGGCCGCAACATCCGCACCGGACACTTCGACTACTTTCTCGCCCAGCCCGGCAACATTTTGTTCATGGCTTCCACCCGCAAGATCGATCTCGACGGCCTGATGAACTCCTTCGTCGCCATGGGCGTCGTCGTCTATGCGGCCCACAAACTTGGCCTCCATCCGTCCGCGTTGGACATCATGGCCTACGCCGTGATGATTCTATCCGGCCTCATCATTCACTATGGCATGCTCGTGCTGTCCATCTCGCTGGCGTTTTGGATCACCAGCGCCCAGGGCATCGAGGGCATCTATTTCACGCTGTCGGAATTTTCCCGCCTGCCGAAGGCCGCGTTCAAGGGCCTCGCCAGCGTGGCCTTTGTCTGGGTGCTGCCCGTCGTCGTCGTCAGCAACGCCCCCGCGGAAACCCTGCTACGCGGGTTTCAGCCGCAATGGGCCCTCGCCATCCTCGGCGCCTCTCTCCTGTGGTTCGGCGCCGCCGTCTTCGTGTTCCACCGCGGCCTGCGCCGCTACTCCAGCGCCAGCTCATGAGTGACTCGTTGCTTCTGTTGCAGAGCCGACTCGGCTACGCATTCCGCGATCCCGCGCTGCTCGAACGCGCCCTCACGCATCCGTCGCTAGTCAATGAGGTCCGTGAGCTAAAAGAATCCAACCAGCGACTAGAGTTTTTGGGCGATGCCGTGTTGCAGTTGATCTTGTCCGAGGAAATCTTCCGGCTCTACCCGGCAGAACGGGAGGGCGGCCTCACCAACCACCGCAAGAAACTCGTCGAAGGTCGCTTCATCGCGAAACTCGCCAAGGAGATCAACCTGCAGGACGCCCTTCGCGTCCAACCCGCCACCCCGGAGCTGGCCAGGAGCCAGTCGGCCTTGGAGGACGCGTTTGAGGCGATCGTCGCGGCCATTTATCTCGATTCCAGCTACGCCACTGCGAAGGAAGTTGTCCTGCGCCTTTACGGCGACCTGCCGGGACGCCTCGCGAAAACCCTCCCTGGGGACAATCCCAAGGGCCGGCTCCAGGAACTCGTGCAGCCCCAACACGGCAACCAGGCGCTTCGCTACGAGGTCGACAAAACCGAGGGCCAAGCACACCAGCGCGCGTATCAGGTCACTGTCTTTTTACTCAAACGCGAACTGGGCACCGGCCACGGCACGTCAAAAAAACTCGCCGAGGAAGCCGCCGCGCTCGCCGCGCTGAAAACCCTGCAGGCCGGAGCCGATGCCTGATCAGGGCGCGACGCTGGTGACCCGGAATTGTAATCCCGTCATTTCGCGCTTCCGTTCTTCCGCCTCTTCGCGATGCCCATGCCTTCCGCCTCTCAGCGTCACCACCTCACCGGCATCTGCCCGCCCGCCCGCGGCGCGGTTGTCGCGGAACTCGCGCGCATGCACCCCGCGCCCGTCTGGCTGGTGATCGCCGAGGACTTGAAAGCCGCCGAGCAGCTGGCGGAAGACATTCCTTTTTTCTATAACGCGGCCGGCAACGGACGTCCGCTCCAGGCACTGGTTTTTCCCGAGTCCATGCGTGACAGCCGCGACATGCGCGAAGCCTTCGCCGCGTCGAGCGAACGCGTCACCGTCCTCTCCCGTCTCCGCGCGACCCGCGCGCTCGCGTCCGCACCCGACACGCTCGTGATTGTCACGACCCCTGCGGCCCTCCTGCAGCCTGTGCCCGCGCTCGAGGAGTTCACCGCCCGCGAGTTCACCCTGTCCCGCGGACAGAAACAGCCGTTCCAGGGTTTGCTCGAACAGCTCCAGCAGCTCGACTACGACTCCGAAGCCGTATGCGAAGCGCCCGGTCACTACGCCATCCGCGGAGGCATCATCGATGTCTATCCGGTGACGGCCAACCAGCCATACCGGCTCGATTTCTTCGGTGACGAAATCGAGGAGATTCGTGAATTTGACCCGGTGACCCAACGATCCGGTGCCGGCGTCACCAGTATCACTCTTTCGGCTTCGCCCCGGGTGCAACTTGCGGAGTCCACGACCGGAATCGCCGACTATCTTTCAACCGGTACGCATCTCGCGTTCGTCGAGCCGGCCTCGCTGGAGGAAGAGTTCAGCACGTTCGCCCGCGAGGGCACGAAAGGCCTGACACCGCTGCTCGCGCGATGCGCGGCGGCGTTTGGCGTCAGTGATCTCGATGAGGCCAGCGCTCTTTTCGACGCCGGTGCCGTCGAGGCGACCTGGGACAGCGAAAGTCTCGCCCATTACCGCACCAACCCGGAAGGCACGCTCGTCGCCCAGGAGCGGCTCCAGGTGGAGGAGGAGGCCCGCCTCAAGTTCCTTCTCCAAGTCGCGGCTTGGCGGAAAGCCGGCTACGACGTTGCCGTTGTCTCCTCGAAGGAAGGCGAGGAGCAGCGCATCAAGGAAATCCTCAGTGAGACGCCGGGGCTCAAATTCATCCGGCCGCGTTTTCTGCGCGGAAACCTCAATGAAGGATTTCGCATTACTTTTCGCGCCGGCGCGACTTTGAATTGTAGGGCGGGGTCGCCGAACCCCGCCGGGCACACCGACGAGTACGCTAGGCGGGGTTCGACGCCCCCACCCTCCAATTCCATCGGACTGGTCGTGGTCACGGAAACCGAAATCTTCGGCCGCCAGCGCCAGCGTCGTCCCGCGCTCAATCCGCGGGCCATCGCTCACCGGGCGCAGATTGACCAGCTCCTCGACTTCGCCGAGCTGGTTGAGGGCGACTTCGTTGTGCACTTGCAGCATGGCATCGCCCTGTTTCGCGGTCTGACCAAGCTCGATACGGCCCAAGGGGTGCGCGAAGTCATCTCCCTCGAGTTCGATGACAAAGTGACGCTCCACGTGCCGCTGCAGGAGTCGCACCTTATCAGCCGCTATGTCGGTCTCAGCAAATCCAAACCCCAACTGGGCCGGATCGGCTCGGGGCGCTGGGAAAAAGCCCGCAAGGCCGCCGAGCACGCCACGATCGACCTCGCCGCCGAGTTGCTGCGCATCCACGCCGCGCGCGAGGCCCAGCCGGGACACGCTTTTCCGCCTGACACGACCTGGCAGAAGGAATTCGAGGCCTCGTTTCCGTTCACCGAAACGCGTGATCAGCTCAAAGCCATCACGGAGACCAAGGGCGACATGGAGAACACTCGTCCGATGGACCGGCTTATCTGCGGAGATGTCGGCTTCGGCAAAACCGAGGTCGCGATCCGTGGCGCGTTCAAGGCCGTGCAGGGAGGTCGTCAAGTGGCCGTGCTTGTGCCGACGACCGTGCTCGCGCAACAGCATCTGAACACGTTTCGCGAGCGCATGGCCGGCTACCCGATTGCGGTGGAAATGGTCAGCCGCTTCCGCACGCCCGCCGAACAGAAGAAAATCCTCGCGGCCACCTCCGCCGGCCAGGTCGATATTCTCATCGGCACGCACCGCTTGCTGCAGCGAGACGTGGTTTTCCGGGACCTAGGCCTCGTCGTGATCGACGAGGAGCAGCGCTTCGGCGTGAAACACAAGGAGCGCTTCAAAGCCATGCGCGCCACCGTGGATGTGCTCTCGATGAGCGCGACGCCCATTCCGCGCACGCTCTACCTCGC
>JBDTJA010000132.1:0-2896 GCA_039936075.1 Opitutaceae bacterium
GCCCGCGTTCCTGACGCAGACGATTGAAACGCGTCGCAAACGTGCCCTGGAACCACTGCATACCGTCGGCCAGATTGGGCTTCGGAGTCGAAATCGCCAGATGGTAGTGATTCGACATCAAACACCACGCGTGCACCCGCCATCCTGTCCGGTCGCAGGTTTCCCCCAGACAACTCAGAAATGCGGCTTTGGTCCGCTCTTCGCAAAAGAGGTCAGCGCGATAATTACCGCGATTCAAAACATGATAAATGCCCTCACGCGACTCGAGCCGTAGTCTGCGTGTCATTCCGGCAGCTTCCCACCATGCACAACGCCCCAAATCGCAGCGGCGTTATTTCCCCGCAACCTGCCGAGCCCAAACCCCAAACCCCGACCCCTTTTCAGGGAAATCAGTTGGCTTGGAGGAGCTTGAGGACGGACTGGGGGGCTTGGTTGGCCTGCGCGAGCATCGCGGTGCCGGATTGGACAAGAATGTTGTATTTCGCGTACTGCGTGGACTCCTGCGCGACATCGACGTCGCGGATGCTCGAGAGCGTGGACGTAAGATTCTGGCTCTCGACGGAGAGCGTGGTCGACGCGAGGTTAAGGCGCGACTCGGCGGCGCCCATCGTGGCGCGCGCGGTCGCGAGCTGCTGCAGCGAACCCGTGACCTTCGAGAGCGCGTCGGAATCCGTCGCGCTCAGCGTGTAGTTGCCGGACGAATCCTGGCCGATGAGATTGAGGATGTTGCCGGTGCGGAGATTCACATCGGGAATCGTCATCTCCTGCCCCGCCGACGCGCCGATGCTGACGGTCTGGCCGCCCACCGCGGTGGCGCCAAACAACTGCTGGCCATTGAACGTGCCGAGTGGCGACGTGACGGCCGTGGTGCCGCCGATCTCGGCGGTCGAGCCACCAATCGTGGTGCGCAACTGGTCCTGCAGGGACTTGAATTCCTGCTGGTAGTTTGCGACGTCCGCCGGGTTCTTCGTCGGATCCTGGCTGAGGCTGATCAGCTCGCTCAGACGCGTGACGACGCCGCCCATGCTGCTCATGAAGCTGTCGCCGGTCTGCACGTACGAGATGGCGTTCTGGACATTGGTGCTCGCGGCGCTCACGCGCAGGTTCTGCGCGTCGAGCTTGCCGGAGACGGCCAGGCCGGCGGCATCATCGGCGGGATCGACGATCTTCGATCCGGAGGAAAGCCGGCTCAGCGAGCGATTCAGCAGCTCCTGCGTGCGGTCGAGGTTACGGGCCGAGGCTAGGGCGGTGAGATTGGTGTTGATGGCGTTCATGGGAAATCAGGGTTTGGAAGGAGTGGACACAGGCTTCGCGGGCAGCACGGATTTCAAGGGCAGCGCGGGCAGCCCCCCCGTTGCGGGCGGCCGCACGGCGGCGGCCTGGTTGCTCGCGGCAATGGCCGCGAGGACTTCCTTGCGGAAGATCGGGACGTCGCGCGGCGCCTCGATGCCGATCTTCACGCTGTCCCCATCGATCCGCGTGATGCGGATCTCGATGTTGTCACCGATGATGATCGACTCGTTGATTTTGCGGGAAAGGACGAGCATGGCGGGCTCAGGCAGTGCGGGCGACGCTGGACGCCTGCGGGTTTTCGACCAGGGAGTGGTGCGCGCTGTAACGCGAATAGTTGGAGATGACGAGCTGGCGGCCGGTCCGCGTGCGGCGTTTGACGACCAGCGGTCCGATCAGGTTCGCCGTGGCCTCGACCGGCTGCTGGCGTTTCAGGGTGACGATGTTGAGGATCATGGCTTCCGCAGGCGTCCGCAGGTCGAGGCCGAGGGCATCCTCGTCGAAGATTTCAGGTTCATAACCGGGGACAATGCCACCCGGCTCGATCACAATAAAGTGTAGAATCTCGGGACCGTGGAGTTTCATCCACAGGAACGGGAGGTGGTCGGGCATGTAAAGCAGCTCGGCCCGCTTATAGTCGCCAAAGCCGATCAGGCCTTGCGGTAGGATGAGTTCGTTCGACGAGGGTGCATCGAAATCGGTGGGATAGAGATCAGGAAGAACTTTCATGGCCGGGATTTTACTTAAGGTAGTCGAGCAGGGAGGTGTGCATGATGTTGGCCGCGGATTGCAGCGCCGCCTGGTAAGCGGTTTGCGTCTGGTTGAGCTTCACGATGGTGCTCGGCAGGTCAGCGGAGGTTTCGTCGGAAATCTGGGAGTCAATGGTCGTCAGGCGGTCCGCCTGCTGCGTCTGGCTGGCCTCGATGCGGGTCTGCACGCCGCCAACGTTGGCGATGGACGAGACGAGGAGGTTTTCACTCGTGGTGAGGGCGGGCTGAACGGCGGATACCGCGGTGGTGTTCCCGCTCGCAAGCGCATTGCGGAGTGAAACGAGATGATTGATGAAGTCGCCGAGGCCGGTGTTGGTCGCGCCGTCCGAGGCCGCGTTGATGCTGCTGGTCTCGGAAAGATTGATGGACGATTGCGCGGTGTTGCCCGCATACGTCACGCCGGTGATCTGGCCGCTGGTGGGATCGCGCGTGATCGTGAACGGCGGTGCGCTCACCGCGGTGCCGCCGTAAAGATAATCGCCATTGAATGTGGAGTTCGCCGTCTGGGCCGCCTGCTCGATCAGCTGATTGGTCTCGGTGCCGTAGGCAGACATCGCATCAGGACCCAGCGTGCCCGTGCCGAGCGTAGCCAGCTGGCCCGCGCGGTCGGAGACCGTCTTGATGGACTGCAGCCCGGCAAACGTGGCTTGGCTCAGCGAGAGCGCCCGGCTGGCGTTGTCGCCATATTGCACAACCTGACGGCGCTCGGTGGTGAGTTTGAGCACGCGGGCCACGGCGGCGGGATCGTCCTCTGGCGCCGTGACCTTCTGGCCGGTCGAGACCTGCGTCTGCAGGCGGGCCTGCTGGACGCTCAACTGCTGGATCTGGCGAACGAT
>JBDTJA010000133.1:0-8015 GCA_039936075.1 Opitutaceae bacterium
TGGCTGCGGCCTCCTTGTCATGCGCTAGGCTTGGCAAAGGCGGGTAGCCTCAGATTAGGTGGACCGTGCGCTCCGCGCGCGGTTTCCGTTTCGAGGAGGGACGGGACCGCTGAGCCCGCCGTCCGATACCATTTGGATGACGGGATCGTTGATCCCGCCTTCACGCCGGTTGGGTTTGCGGTGCCAATCGCAGGCCAAGGGCATGGCGGGATCAGCGATCCCGCCCTACAAAAACCAGCATTGGGAAACGCGTCTCACCTCCGACCCTCCGCTCTTTTTGCAGGAAAAAATTCGTGCTCCTCGGAGTCATTCATGGTTCACTGTTCCTTCATCCTCACATGACCTTCGACTTTGACACGCCCGTGCAGCGCGCGGGCACCGATTCACAAAAATGGCAGAAATACGCCGGCCGCGACATCCTGCCGATGTGGGTCGCTGACATGGATTTCAAGTCGTCGCCCGCCATCATCGCCGCCCTTGAGCAGCGCGTCGCCCAAGGCATTTACGGTTATGCCCGCCCCGTGAAGGCGACCACCGACGCGATGGTGGCCGCGCTCGCGTCGCGTTACGGCTGGAAAGTCGACGCTGCCTGGCTCGTCTGGCTGCCGGGGCTCGTCGTGGGGCTCAACGTTGCCGCCCAAGCGTTCGCCGCCGTCGGCGATGAAGTGCTCACGCTCGCGCCCGTTTATCCGCCCTTCATGTCCGGACCGAAAAACTCCGGCCGGATTTCGGTGCAGGCGCCGTTCGTACTCAATGCTGCCGCGGGCCGCTGGGACATCGACTGGGCCGCGGTCGAGCGCGCCGTCACCACGCGCTCCAAGATGTTTTATCTGTGCAACCCGCACAACCCCCTGGCCCGCGTCTGGCGGCGCGACGAACTCACCCGTCTCGCGGAGTTCTGCCTGAAGCATGGCCTCGTGCTCTGCTCCGATGAAATTCACTGCGACCTGATTCTTGATCCGGCGTTGCAGCACATCGCGACCGCGACGCTTTCACCGGCAATCGCGGCGCGCACTGTCACGCTGATGGCGCCGAGTAAGACTTACAATATCCCCGGTCTCGGCACCTCGTTCGCCGTCATCCCCGATCCGGCTCTCCGGGCGCAGTTTATTCGCGCCTCCGCTGGCATCGTCGCCGAGGTCAACACGCTGGGCTTCACTGCCTGCGAAGCCGCCTATCGCGACAGCGAAGACTGGCGCCAAGCGCTGCTCACTTACCTGCGCGGCAACCGCGACTACCTGCTCGATTTCATCACCCGGGAACTACCCGGCATCAAGGTCGAGGCGCCCATCGAGGCGACCTACCTCGCTTGGCTCAACGTGGCCGCCCTAAATTTACCGGATCCCATCGCGCATTTCGAAAATCACGGCGTCGGCCTGAGCGACGGTGCATTCTTCGGCGCCCCCAAGGGCCACTATGTCCGAATCAACTTTGGCTGCACTCGCGCCACCCTCACCGAAGGCCTCCGCCGGATGAAAGCCGCTTTGGCTGCGCGATGACCCCTCATGAAGCGTATTCTGCGGGCCATTTTCCTTTTGTTGATGCTGGCGGCCTGGGGTCAGGCGGGGTGGCAGCATTCCCACCTGCCTGAACGCGTCGCTGCGCATTTTAACGGGATAGGCCAGCCCAACGGCTGGGTGAGCCGCGACGCCCTGCTCGGCTGGCAGATCGGCGCCATGGCCTTTCTCGCCGCCCTTTTTTGCGGCATCGCCTACCTTCAGCCCTGCTTGCCGACGGACTTCATCAACCTCCCCCACCGCGACTACTGGCTCGCCTCGGAGCGCCGCGCCGCCACGGATGCCTGGATTGCCGGCCTGATATTCGCGGTCGGCTCTCTCGTGGTCGCCTTCCTGATGTTCGTGTTTCACCTCGTTTACCGCGTCAATCTCACGCCCGAGCCATAGTGGTCGGGCCGCCTCAGCACGGTGACGGCTGATTGTGCCGTTTTTGGTCGGCCTAATCCTGATTATTTTTCTTCGGTTTGCGCGCAAGCCCGCGGCCTGAGCCATTTATTGGAAACCGAGTAAATTCCAGTCATGAGATAAGGCAAAGAGGCCCGAGCCCGTAACCCGGGGTGCGGCGCGTAACCTTATCGCGAATGAGCAGCACAGAGCTACGCTGACCGCGGATCCAGCCCCGCCTTCTGAAATCTCTGAGCTAGCGGCCGCGCGAGATTGACACCTATCCACGTGGCAAATTCTTGATTCACCTCAAGCTTTAGGGCGATCGCCTTCGTCACGCCCTTGATGGATGCTTGGAAGTGAGTAACCGGTTACTTTGTTTTGTTAACCGATGAAGCGCGCATCCCCGAATCTTTCCGCGTACCCTCGCCGCACCGTTGCGATTGAAGCCGTGATTGCCTTGGCGGCCGAGCCGAACCCGGGCGAGATCACCACCAGCGCGATCGGCTGGCGCATCAATCGATCGCAGGAAGCGCGCTTCCGACCTTTCCTCACGAAGGACGCGGTAATGGCAGCCGACCATGCACCGGATCGCCGAATGGGTCCTGGCCCGAATCGACCACGACGTGCACGGAGCCTCCTCCCCTCTCGCCGGCTTGAAAGCTATATTCATGATCCACTTCGCTTTCATGGGCCGGCACCCCGGGATTCCCCGGCTGCTTTTCAGCGAGACAACGATCCCACCGCAAAAAGGGTGGCTCGAACCCTTCTCACCCAATACGCGGGGTGCCTGAACACTCTGACCTCCCAAGGAAAAATTCAGGACGAAGTGACGGGTGCGATCAAAGTGAACCCTGCCGCCACATTGTTCATTGGTTTGATCCAAGGACTGATCATGCAGCCATTGATCGTCGGAAAAATGACGCGAATTCGTGGAGCCGTTCCCGCGGCTTTCGCGATCTTTGCCCGGATCGTAAAGCGAGTGTCATGAAACTCTGCTCGCTCGAGGTCCGCACTCTGACGCTGCTCGCGTTGTTTGTTTATGTCTTCCTCCCGGCTAGACCGCTAATCCTCTGCTCCCCTGACCGCCATCCTGGTAACAGTCCCGCCCACCCGCTCCGGCTCTCTTTGGCCCCATTCGCGACATCACTTACGAGGAACCTCGGCAGGCCGTGAGTTTGGGCCCCCAAGCGAGCCGCCCCGGGGCTTACTCATAAACCATCCATCAGAAAACACTATTGTCCCATGAGCTCTCCCGCCTCAACCCGCCTTCGGCCTGTCGTCGTCGGCCTCGTCATCATTGCTCTGATTATCGTGGGGGATTTCCTCTGGTCTCACTTCCAGTACGGGCGTCGTCACGAACCCGCGCATGATCATGGGGCCACTGCGTTGGCGCTCAATGACCACCAACGCTGGGAAACCGACGTGGCTCTGCGCCTCGGCATGCAACGCATCCGCAATGCGGTCGCCTCCCAGCTCCCTGCAGGGGAGCCGCCAGCCCTGCTCCCCACCCAGGCCAAGGTCCTTGCCGATACCGTCCAAGAAAACGTGACGTATCTCATCCAAAACTGCCGCCTCCAACCTGCGGCAGACGCAAACCTGCATCTAATCATTAACGACCTCATGGCCGGCGCCGCCCTCCTCACGACCGAAGGGCGCTCTGCCGAAGGTCTCGCCAAATTGCGCCACGCGCTGAGCGAGTATCCCCGCCATTTCAATCATCCCAATTGGGAGAGCCTCCCCCCTCCCGCGCCCGCGCCATGACACGGCCTTCCTGCTCTGCTGGGCCTCAACTCGCGCGGCATTGCCGCGGGGCCGCAACCCGCCTCCGCGTTACCAACGCAGCATCCGCTGATCAGAAATGAAACCGTCGCCGTTTGGATCTCCGTTCATCCCATGCACTCGCCAATCAAAAAATCACTCGCTGTCCTGCTCATCGCCTTGGTGGCGATTCAGTTCGTTCCCCCCGCGAAAAACGTCTCCACCGCCGCTCCCGGCTCTAACGATATCACCGTGCTGTATCCAACGCCGCCGGCCGTCAAAGCGATCCTCGTGGAGAGCTGCTATGACTGCCATTCGGACAACACACGCTATCCGTGGTATACCCGCATTCAGCCCATCGGCTGGTGGATGCAGCGCCACGTCAACGAAGGCATTGCCGAGCTGAACTTCTCGCAGTTTGGCACCTATACACCAAAACGCGCGAACAAGAAACTGAGTGAGACCATCAAGGAAATTAAGGACCGCGAAATGCCGCTCACCTCGTATCTCGTCATGCATCGCGAGGCCAGGCTCACCGAGGCGCAGATTCAAGAGTTAGCGGATTGGGCGAATGGCATTCGCACGCACATCCCAACGCCCGTCACACCCTAGTATCTATTTTCTAAAAAGCGCGTGATAGCGTGGCCGGCGCGCTATGCACCGGGGCCTCGGTTACAGGTCGTCGGGGAACTTAGATTACAGTTTCGAATCTATGCCCCGGAATTAAGTCACCTCGTTAGAAAGAAGCATCGTTGCGTCAGTCCCACGGCCCCGAAGCGAAGAAAAAGACACTGACTTGACTCTTGAGAGGACGCTGGCGGGGAGCGCGGTTCGTAGCGAGGAACATGGCTGGCGTGGTAGTATCGCTGTCTAGTTTGACCAGAGGGTTGTCGAGGAAAGTCTATCCGCCGAAGCTGCTCCGGGTGACGTACGCTGCCGTGACCGCGCGCTGAGCCCGCAGTCGGCGCCGCTGGAGTTGCGGCCGGGTGCGAAGCACGTTTCGCTGTTCTCATGCGCCTCGGGCCGTACGAACTCTCGTCGAATCTCTTTCTCTCGCCGCTGGCGGGTTACACCAACCTGCCGATGCGCGAGACCGTGCGCGAACTCGGCGGGCTCGGCTGGGCCACGACCGATCTCGTCAACGCCCGCTCCCTCCTCGAGAGCAACGCCACCGCGCTCAAACTCGTCGCCACTTCGATCGCGGATCGCCCACTGGCTATCCAGCTCTTCGGCAGTGTGCCGGAGGAAATGCGCGACGCCGCCGTGTTGTGCCAGGAGCTCGGCGCCCAGTCCGTGGACATTAACATGGGTTGCCCGGTGAAAAAAGTCGTCAAGATCGGTGGCGGGTCCGCCATGATGACCGAGCTCTCGAAGACCGCCACGCTGGTGCGAGGCATGATTGACGCGGTTAAAATCCCCATCACTGCCAAGATGCGGCTCGGCTGGGATGACGATAACCTCACCGCGCCCGACCTCGCGCGCGTGCTCGAAGACACCGGCGTTGCCGCGATCTTCGTCCACGGCCGCACCCGCGCGCAGGGTTTCAGTGGGACAGTCAATCTTGCCGGGATCCGCTCAGTCGTGAGCGCGGTCCGCGCTATTCCGGTGATTGGTAACGGCGACGTCACCACCCCCGAAGCGGCGAAACACATGTTCGATGAAACCGGCTGCGCCGGCGTGAGCATCGGCCGCGGCGCTTTTTACGATCCCTGGATATTCCGTCGCACCGAACACTATCTCCGCACCGGCGAACTCACCCCCGAGCCCAGCTTTGCCGAACGGGTTCGGGTGCTACGCCGGCACTTCGAGCGCTATATCGCATTCTACGGCGAGGAGTACGGCGCGCGGCTCTTCCGCAAAGTCGCGCCGTGGTATGCCAAGCGCTTCGGCCCCGCCAAGGATTTCAATCGGCGCATCATCACTATCACCTCGCGCGCGGATTTTGAGGCCGCTCTCGCTGAGTATATCGCGTGGCGTGCGCCGTTCTGTGACGACAAGGGTGAACTGCTGCCGAAGTACCAGCCCGGTCCGATGATCGCGTCGTTTATGCGCGAGTCCGGAGCGCCGGAATCCACCGGACGCGAATTCATCCCCGTGCCCAAGGGCCCGGTCGAGGTATGGTGAGCCTGGTGTTTCCTCCGCAGAATTGTGATCGCGAGACGGAAAACGCGCCGTGGCAATTCAGCTGGATTGCTTCGTCGTCCTGCCGAGCGGCACTTCTCGCAATGACATACCACCTCGCACATCCGTCTTTGCATCGTCTCCGGCTTTTCGCCTGACTTGCGGCTCGCATGCCCACGGTTTCGCATTTCTGGCAGCTCATCCTCGGCACGGTCGTCGCACTCCTGCCACTGATCAACCCACTGGCGGCGGCGCCCACATTCCTGGCCATTACGGAGGGCGACAGCCACGCGCGTCGGCTCCAGCAGCTGCGCATGGCCTGCGTCTACATGATCGTGATCCTGGTGAGCTTTCTCATCGGTGGCACCTTCATCATGGGATTTTTCGGCATTTCCATTCCGGGCTTGCGCATCGCCGGCGGCCTGCTCGTCGCGGGCATCGGCTCCAGCATGCTCGTGACCAATCCCCGGAGCGCGGTGGATGATGAACGCGTCCACGAGGCCGCTCGCGCCAAGGATGACATCTCGTTTTCTCCGCTCGCGATGCCCATGCTGAGCGGCCCCGGTTCGATCGCCGTGACCGTCGGCTTCATCTCGCTCGCGAACTCCTGGCTCGACTACCTCGCCATCATCCTCGGTATCCTGATCGTCGCAATCATCACCTATGCCA
This sequence comes from Opitutaceae bacterium, assembly GCA_039936075.1. Classification (GTDB taxonomy): domain Bacteria; phylum Verrucomicrobiota; class Verrucomicrobiia; order Opitutales; family Opitutaceae; genus Opi-474. The sequence goes on from JBDTJA010000133.1 coordinate 6,453, forward strand.
CGCTGCGGCTCTCCGGAAGAATCGTGACCGTCATTGGCGTGAACGGCATGCACGCCCTCACCAAGATCATGGGATTCCTCCTGCTCTGCGTCGGCATCCAGTTTGTCGTGAACGGCGTGCTGGGCGTGGCCACGGACCCCGCGTTGATCCGCGCCATTCGTCACGCCGCCATCACACCTTAGCCAAGTTGGTCGCCTCCGGACTGGACCCCGCCCGGCGCAGTCTGCTCTACTCTGGCGAACTACCCCATGACCCGCCGCAACCCTGCGATCTCACCCGAGGAAAGGATATTCGGCCAGGCTGAATGGATCTGGCCCGAGGATCTCCGCTCGGATCTCGTCAATTGCTACGCGTTGTTTCGCCGTGATTTCACGCTGGACCGCGTGCCCCAGCGCGCGCCGTTCTTCATCACCGCCGACCAGTCGTACCATCTCTACGTGAATGGTGCCTTCGTCGGCCGCGGGCCCGCGCGCGGCTTTCAGTCTCACTGGCCCTATGATGAGATCGACCTCGCCCGCTGGCTCGTGCCCGGCCGCAACGTTTTGGCCATCCGCGCGCACAACCCCGGCATTCACAATTTCCAGTATGTTTTTCACGGCTATGCCGGTCTGCTCGTGGCCGCGACCTGGGGTCGCGTGCGCCTGCAGACGGACCGTGCTTGGAAATGTCTCCGTCAGCCCGGTGTCCGCCGCGATATGATCCAAAACAGCCTGCAGCTGTTTCATCAGGAGAACTTTGATGCGCGACTGAGCCCGCCCAACTGGATGAATTCCGAGTTTGATGACAGCACTTGGATCCCGCCCAGCACGCAGTGCCGCGACATCCTGCCCTGGGCCAGCCTTGAACCGCGCGGTATCCCCCTGCTTTTCGAAGAAGCCATGAGGCCCGGCCAGGTCGTCGGCTTGGGCGAAGGGGACTGTGGCGCGGGTTGGGAAGATGCCCGCAATCTATACCTGCTCCGTCAGAATGAGGATCACACGCACGTCCCAGTGACCGCTGCGCTCGATGCGCCCGCCGCGGTGGATGCACCGGTGGGATTGTTTGCCGCCGGCTTGGAAGTGCCCGCGACCGGGCCTGGGCGATTTCGGAGTTACCTGCTGGATGTGGGCAAGCCGGTCGTGGGGAATTTTTCGTTGCAGATCGCCGGGGCGCGCGGCGGCGAGGTGATCGATTTGGTTTACACGGAGATCATTGATCCGGTGAAGCTGGAACCGGAGCTGAAGTTTCCGGATGGCAGCCGCGTGGCGTTCAGCGGCCGGCTCACCTGCCGCGCCGGCCGCACCGAGCACATGTTCTACCATCCGTTTGGCTTTCGTCACGTGATGATCGTTGTGCGCCATTCCACCCAGCCGCTCCATGTTGCGCTCTCTCTGCGCCGGACCGGGTATCCCCTGGAGCGCCGCGGAAGCTTTCACAGCTCCGACCCCACTCTCGAGAAAATCTGGGAGACATGTGCGCGGTCGCAACAGAACTGCATGCTCGACGCGTATGTGGACACGCCGTGGCGCGAACAGGCCCAGTGGTGGGGTGATGCCCGCGTGCAGGCGTGGAACACGTTTCATC
>JBDTJA010000134.1:0-16500 GCA_039936075.1 Opitutaceae bacterium
CCTGCTCTTCGTCGGGTTTGACGAAGCTCTTGCCGATGATGTCGCGCGTCGTCAGCTCAAGGTCGTTGATCTGGTCCTTCGACACGACAGTGTCGTACTTCATCTTGCTCGGCTCGAGGACCGTCGCGGTGATGAAGATGATCAGATTCGTCGTGTCATATTCGTCGCTGCTGGTCTTGAAGAGATTTCCCAAGATTGGGATATCACCCAAGATTGGAACTTGCGTCTTGTTGAGGCGTTTCTGCGTGTCCACCAAGCCACCGATCGCTGCCGTCTGGCCATCGCGGAGGATGATGTTCAATTCACCTGCTCGGCGGTCGATGTCGTAGAAGGTATTACCCGCGATTGTACGCGCGGCGAAGACGCTGCTCTTTTCGGGCGTAACCTTCAGTGCGATCAGCTTGCTGCCAGTGATCTGCGGGGTGACGCTGAGGCTGATGCCCACGAACTTGATGTCGCCGGCGGTCGCCGTCGTGACCGGGGTGCTGCCCGAGGTCGTGGTCGTGATGGTAACCAGCTGCAGGTCGCGGCCGATGCGGATCTCCGACTTGCTGCCGTTGATGGCGACAATGGTCGGATTGGTCACGAGCTTCACGTTCGAAGCATTGTTCATAATGTTAACCAGGGCACTGAATTCGTCCTGATTGAACACGGCCGTTGGCGAACCACCCAATAGGGTGCCGGAGTTGATGTTGAAGGGCGTGGGGATTGTGCTGCCCGCCTGAATGCCGATGCCTGTTCCGAGGTTTAAGTGGTTGCCTTTGTAGGAGAGGGCCACTTCACGGTCCTTGATGTTGCCCTTTGAAACTTCGACAAACTTGGTCTCGATGACGACCTGCTTGGGCTCCGAATCAAGCCGCTTGATCATGTCACCGATGCGGGCGAGGACGGTGGATTGGTCTGTCACGATCAGTTCGTTGGCCAGATCGTTTACCACGATGGTTCCGGCGGGCTGGGCTTGAACGTTCTTGGTCACGTCGCCGTCACGCTTGGGTGTCAGCATGGGTTCAACCAGCGGCTTAATCTTGGAGGCCGCGACGTTTTCGAAGATGAACGTCCGGGTGCTGAAAGGCTCACCCTGCAGCTCGGCGATGCCGACGACCTTCACGATGTTGTCCTTCTCGATGAAGGTGTAGCCAACCTGCTTCAACACGACCTCGAATATCTGGCGCCACGTGACATCACGCAGCTTGATCGAGGTTTTGCCCTGCAGCGTGTCCGGCATGACGAGGTTGAGTTCGAACAGGTCGGCGACATTGCGCAGCACGTTGCGGATGTCTTCATCCGGAAAGTCAACGGACAGCGTGTCCTTGCCCGAAGAGACATTCGACTTGGTCGTGATCGTGCTGTGGGAGGATTCGGTATCCTTGATCGTCGCCGTATCGGTGGGTGCCGGAGTCGGCAAAGGCGCGGACGCGCTTTCTTCTTTAACCGGCATTGGAGCCGGGGCAGTCGTGGTAGTGGTCGTGGTCGTCACAGGATCCGGCGTGACCGGCATCTCGGACGAAGCGGGGGCGGGGGCAGCTGCGGGGGCAGACTGACTCCGTGCGGTGCCAAGCACCGCGACAAGAAACAGAGCTGACAGGAGGAGCGGGCGTGTTCTCATGGGTTTTTTCCAGGTTTGATCGGTCGGGTAATTTCCTCGTGGTTGAGGCGAAGAGTAAAGTTGGTGCGATCGAAGGAGACTAGCTCGAGGTTGTAGTCTTGGCCTTCGAAATTGACGGTGAGCCGGTCACCGGCGCGCAGATTCTTTTTGCCAAAAATAAGCAGGCGCTCGGAGCCCAGGCTAAGGGTGCCCTTGGGCAAAACCTTCGAGGCAAGAGCCGTCAGGATCTCCCGGTCACCCGAGACTACTTTGACCTGCGCACTCGGCTCGCTAGCTGGGCGAGCCTCGCGGCCAAACCCCGGAGGATTGAACGGCTGCAACCCTGCGGCCTCGGGCGGGGCGTCCGCGGTCTCGATCTTGGCTAGTCGGTTGGCGAGTTCGACCGCGGCCTTCCGGCTCTCGATCGGAGCCAGGTCAGACTGGGGTGCTGGACGCTTCGACACCGCAGCCGCGGACGTGACCGCCGAAAGCAGGGTGAACACCGCGAGCACAAGGGGAAGATGACGGGGCTGGTTCATGGCAGTCCGAGCAATTCAATCGAAAGGTTGAGGGTGACATCGCCACCGCGATCCTTGTCCGAGCTGCCGGCGACGCCCAATGTGGCAGTCATAATCCGGCAAAAACGCTGATTGCTTTCCAAGCGGCGCACGAAATCGAGCAGGCGGGTGTAATCGCCGCGCACCGCGATGGTGAAGCCCACGCCAATGTAGTACGTCTTGATCCTGGGCGGCGCCTTACCGATGATCAGGTTCTGCCGGAGATCAACGAGCTTGGTCCCGGTATCCGACTCGAGCTTGTAGAAAAACTGCAGGTTCTTGGCCAGCTCGTCCGGGCGGATGAGGCGGGACTCGATCTGCTGGCGCGCCGCCGAAATTGCGGCAAATTGGTCGGGCAGTTGCGCCCCATTTTTGAGGTTGGCATCAATGCGCTCACCCAAGGAGGCTTTCTGATTGAGCAGATTCTCCATGTCGGGTACGCGGTCGGCCCGGACATAAATCCCCACTGCGACCGCCAGCGCGAGTGCGCCACACGCCACGCTGATGGGATTGGCCTTGAGAAAAGAAACTATTTGTTCGCCGGCCATTATTTTTGTCCTCCCTTGGCTGCAGGTTTGAAACGGAGGAAAAACTGGAAGGAGAGCCGGCTCGTCTGGGGATTACGGCTGACGCCACTGCCCGAGTAAGCAATCTCGTCAAAGTACGTCTTCAGCACCTTGTCACCCCGCAGCTGGTCAAGGTAGGTGGAGGCAAAACCACTGGCTTCATCCGGATTGCCACGCACGGTGCCGCGAAGGACGAGCCCCTGCAGCTGTTGCTCATATGAATCGAGCGCGATGTCCTGAGGCAGAGTCTGCGCGAGATGGGTCAACAGCAGCGAAACCGACGGGCGGGACTTCAAGAACCAAGCCACTTCGTCCACGCGAGCCTGCTCTTCCTTGAACCTGCCGTAAAGTGCGACGAACTTGTCGCTGTCCTTCTTGTCCCGGTCAATCTGCCGGTCCCATTCCGCGATCTGCTTGTCGAGGTTATGCAGCTTGTATTCCTGAAACGCAAACCACAGCAACAAGGCCAGCGCGATGAAGACGGATGCGCCGTTAATGAAAAACGTCGTGCGCACCACCTTGGTATCCGGCAACCGCGCGAAATTGCGCAGATTCGGATGCCAGGGAGCCATCTCCGAGGACACGGCGGCGGCCTCAGTCTTTTTTTTCAGCGATAGCATTGGCGGGGGAAGGGACGGGAGCGGAATTGGCCATCAGGCTAAGCAGGCCCAGCCAACGGAGATCAATCCCCTCGGGAGCGACCCCCTCGGGAATGGTGACTTGGCGGGACTGCAGCCACGCCACGAGATCCAGCTTGGTGCTGGAAACGCCCAAGGCCCCCGCAATCGCAGCATCAAGCCAAGAAAGCTTGGAGGGCAACATCGTGCAGATCACCTGGCCGACGGACTGGCCCGTCTGCACTTCATAAAAACCGATCGAGGACTGCAGTTCCTTGAGGAGCTTCTTGACGAGCAGCGGACCCATGCCGGTGAAATCAAAAGTGTTCGAATAAAACAACTTCCTGGCTGACTCTTCGTCCTTGAGCCCCAGCTCCTTTTGGACGATCGGCACCATGGCGTCGAGCCCCTGCGGGATCGGACGCGATGCCTCCACTCCGCCGGATGAAACGATGAAAGAGTGCGTAATCTCCGTGCCAATCTCAAGCACCAGCGTGGGGGTCTTTGATTTGGTGAAGGCGAAGTAGTCTACCAAGGCACCAAGAGTGGAAACCGAACCCAACTCCAGCGCATCCGGATAAATACCCGACGCCAGCAGCGAATCCTGTGCCGTCACGATGTCCTCCGAGGGCACTCCGCAAAAAAGCACCTCTTTCTGGGTCGCCTTGCCTACATCGTAGTCCGTGCCATCCACGGCATTGATAAGATGAATGGTGTATTTATCCGGCTCGATGCGGAACTGAGACGTGAGCAGCTCGGGAAAATAGTTCGGCTCTTTGGTGCGTTTTAATTCCAAGGCCGCGCGACGGACCAAGCGCTTGCCCGGATAAACCCCACAGCAGGCATTCATGTAACCGCTGGGACCTGGTTTCGGCTGGACGACATGGATCGCCTCCGCAATGGCATCGGCATCTCCTGCCGGGACCAGCCGCATCTCCTCAATAACCATCGGAGCCACCGGCGCGGACGTCCGCGCCAGCAGCAACGTATGATCGGATTGCTCGACAAAATAGCCTTTGGTCTTGGAAGAAAAAAACATGCGGACTTCAGTTCGCGGTCGTCAGGATAGGGTCGCGGTTAGTGGGGTTAATACTCTAGATTAGGAATAAGGTGAAAATTTGGGATTTGCGTGCGGAAATGGGGATTAGCCTAGCGCAAATCGAGCGCGAAAACTCGCCAAATAAAGCCTTCATTACAAGCCTATTTGCCTACCCCACCCGCTGGCTGCCAGCCATTTACCTTTTCTTCATGAACGGGTTTGGAATGACAATGGGTTGCTAAAGCCTGCATGTAAATTTGGGGAAACACGTACCTTCGGCTCGTTTCAACAGTAGTTTAGCCTTACTCCTGTTCCAAAGTCGAATTCAACTCGTTTTTGCCATACGTCTGCATTTATGCATCGGTCTGACTCGTATTTAAGCGCAAACGAGCTTGCGTCTTACTGAAACCAGCGGGGATCAAACCTGATCATCGCAACTCATCTGCCATAATTGCGCATTGATCGGACCCTCTGCCGGCTCTCAGCCGCCAGTCGCCTTTTTCGACCCGGTCTTTGCCGTTCCTTAAGCAATCAGGTTCAAAAACTAAAAAAACCCGCCGTGTTGAACGGCGGGCTCGCGATCAAACCGACGCAAACGCCTTGCGGCGCGGGCGGCTTATTTCTGCCACGTGCGCTTTTTGTGACGGTTCGCCTTGAGGCGCTTCCGGCGCTTGTGTTTCGACATTTTAAGCCGACGTTTCTTTTTGAGATTGCCCATGATTTAGAGAATGAAGGGCGCACCGTGCTGGGCGCACCGCACCCTGTAAAGCTAGAATTTCTGCCCATCCGTGTCCCTCCAAGCTCCCGCGACGCTGGAGAAAACCAACCGCCGCACTCGGCAAGCCGGGAAAAATCCCGCCAGACACTCCCCGTAAGCCGCCAGTTGAGGCGTGTATTCCGCCCCCAGCCGACCCAATAGGGTCTCGTCCGTCTCGCCAAGCCGTCGTTGGTTCGTCTTCCAGTCCACCACCCAAAGTTCACCCGCCGTCGCGTCGTGCAACACGAGGTCAATCACGCCATCAATCCATGCTTCCGAACGCAGCGGCGCAAAAATTCCGATCTCCGCCAGCCGTGTCCACCGCGTATCGCGCAACACCGGCCACGCTGCACTCGACTGCAATCGCGTCCATTCCTCTTCCCCGCGAACCCGGAATCCGAGCGTCTCCGCTTCCTGCAACGCACGTTCACCATGCGCAGCGATCGCCAAGTCATTTTCTGCCCACGGCAGCAGCTCCATCGTCTCATGCCACCACAGGCCGTATTGAATCGGGTCGTTCACGCCATCCAACATCCGCGGCTCGTCCACTCCCGATTCATGCCGCGCCTGTCGCACCGCATCCCGGGCATGCGCCAATTGATGCGGCAGCAACCGAGCCGGTAATGAGGCCGTGACAGACAGAATCGCGGCCGCGCTTGCCCTACCAGGCGCGGGACGCGCCGACACTGCGGTCGCAGATATCGCGGGCGGTTCGACGCCTGGTGCCGCCGTCAAGGTGGAAATCTCCGACAATTCCGTGCCCCATAATTCTGCGAAACTCGGGCGTATCTTTTGTCGTCCGCCAAACTCCGGCGACCACGGAATCACGAGCCCACGCCTCGCCCGCGTCAGCGTCACATAAAGCAATCGCGTCAATTCCCGCACGCGCTCGCGTTCCAGCGACTCCTGCGCCTCGGGGGGAAGACTCGCCTGGTCGAGAAACACCTGCGCTTTGCCCCGCGCATCGCGCACGAGCTCCAGGCCGGAATCTCGAAACTTTCCTATCCCGCGCCACAATCCGAGCACGATCACTACGGGCCATTCCAAACCCTTGGCCGAGTGCGCCGACAGAAAGTTGATCGCGTCGTCCGTCGGTTTGCCCGCCGGTCTCCCGTCATCAATGTGCGCCAGCAACTCCGCGAGCCACTCCCGCGGACTCGCGCCCTGGAGCCCCCGCTCCGCCGCCTGAGCCAGGAGGCGTTCGAGTTCATTTTCCAACCCGCCCGATGCGTCGCGCGCCCGTGCCCGCTCGGCCAGCGCGGCCGCCGCGGCGAGTTCCCGCGCGAATGTTTGCAGCGCACGTCCTTCGTCATTCACGCGCAGCACAAAGGGCCGGATTTTCGCCAACGCCTCCGCCAGCGGCGTGGAATGTTGGTCCGGTTCGTCCCACGCCAGCCGCCCATGCTGACGCAGTTCCGACGCGATCAGGGCGTCGCTCACGCCAAAAACTTCCCGCAACACGCCGACCCATTCGAAGGTGTTTTCCGGATCCGCACACACCGCCAGCAACCCGGTGAGCCAGGCGTAAACTGGATGATCTCCGCTGCGATTGCGGCGCGTTTGCAGGGCCACCTGTAATCCCACACCTTCAAAGGCTTTCTGCGCCGTAGACAACCAATCGTTCCGCGGCGCCAGCACCGCAATGTCGCCCCACTTTGTTGCGCCCACCGACCCCGGACCGTGTTGCTTCAGCCACAACGCCACTTGCCGGGCTTCTTCCGTCAGCCACGATTCCACTCCGGCCGGTTTGTGCGCGGGCACCAGCAATTCGATCCGTCCGACCACGCCCGGTTGATTGACGGGACCCGGCTCGAGCGGCACGTATGGCACCTGCAAAAATGGCGGCGGTGCACCTTCCGCTGGCGGCAGGCCGAAATTGTCCTCCCGCTTCTTGCCGAAGGCGTCAGGCAGCGTCGTGTTGAGCAACGAAATCACGGCGTGAGGCGCCCGAAATGTCACCTGAAACTCCAGAAACTCCCCGCCGTCGCCGCGGCGAAATGCGTCAACGTGCCGAGAGAAATTCCCAATGTCGGCTCGCGTGCTGTAAATCGCCTGCTGCCCGTCACCCACCATGCAGAAATGCCCCGGCCGCGGCCCGACACCCCGTCCGTCCGCCCTTGGCCACGTGTTCCGTGCCGCATCCGGCGGACGCGCCAATTCCACGAGCACCGCGAATTGCTGCGGGTCCGTGTCCTGCGCCTCATCCAAAATAATTCTCCAGCCCTCCGAGCGCACGCGATTCAGCAATGCGTCGTTGTTCAACACCGCCAGCGCCGCATCGATCTGGTCCGCGTACGTCTGCACTCCGCGCGTGAATCGCCATGCCCGATACCGCCCCGCCAGTTCCGCGGCCAGCACTCCCGCCGCGTCGCCCAGCCAGCGCTTAAGCGGCGCCATCCACGTCTGCGCCAACTCCACGAGCGCCGCCGACTTTCCCTCGTTCTCGTAAAGCGGCAGAAAACCCGCCCCCCGCGTCCACTTCTCCTGCCAGACCTGCGCCCGTTGCTGGCTGAGTGTGACATTCTTTGAGCCCGAGCCTTTGGCAGGGAGCGCCAGCAAGTCCGCAAGCACCGCTTCGGAGGGCGCGGGCGGCAGCCCGCTGGGTTGGCGCTGGCCCAAGCCGGCCGCCCTCTCGGCGTCCAAGGTGCGCGCCACATCAAAAATCTTTTCAAGCGGCACGTGGCGCAAAAACGCGTTCAGCTCCACCGCGCTCAAACGGCCGAACTCCATTGGGTCCTGCTCGATGAACTCCTCCCAAAGCGCCTCGTCGTCCTCCGCCACCACGGTCGGGTTCAAATTGATGCCCACGGTCTGGCCATAGGTCTGCGCGAGTTTGAGGCAAAAGCTGTGGATCGTGCCGAAGAATGCTCGTTCGAGGTGATCGAGCGGCGAGAGGTCCTTGGGAACGCCCTCCAGGCCCGGACTTTCTGTGATCCGCCGCAACAGCACCTGCCGCGCCCGTTGCTCGATCTGCGCCGCCGCTTTTTTCGTGTAGGTGACGACCGCAGTTTTCCGCAGCAGCGCCGCACCCTCCGGCGCCAGTGCCATCGCCGCCAGGCGCTCCGAAATCGCCGTGGTCTTGCCTGAACCCGCGTTTGCGCTCACCGCAAAATTTGCGTTCCATTCGTCGCGGAAGCGATCGCGCGCTCTCTGATCCACCAGAGGAGCGTCAATGGCTTTCATGGTCCTCCTTCTCCGCGTCTGTTGCCATTGCGCCAAATGTCGCCGCAAACTTTGCCGCCAGTACTGCATGCCGCACCGGCGTGCTCGCCAGCGGCCACGTATAACCCGCCGTCGTGTGCTCGGACCGATCTTTCGTCAGGGCGCCGTATACCCCGCGCTGCATCGCTGTCGCGAGCCAGTCCAGCCTCGTCAACGCGACCTCCAGTTCGCCAAAATCAATCATCGCCGCCTCGCCCGGCCTGGGTTTGAGCATCCACACGCGGCCCGTCTTTGCCCCCAGCGAGCGGGCGCCAGCGAGATAAACTCCCAGCTGGAGCGAAGCCCCGCTGCGCGCCATCCGCTCCGCGGTGAGATTCAAATCCCCCCCGGTTTTGAAATCAATGATGTCCACGTTCGCTCCGCGCCATCCGGGCCGGTCGAGCCGCACCAGATCCATCCGTCCCACCACCGGCAGCCGCCAATCCCCGCGCGTCACTTCCGCCGGCGACGGTAACCACGCCTCTGTCGCCACATAACGTCCAGCGTCGAGCGCATAGACATTCTCCAACAGTGCCGCGCAGATCTGCGCCAGCTCCGCGTGAAAGGAATCCCAGTAGCGATCCGCCGGCCATTGGCTGCGCATCGCCGTCAGTGCCGCCGTCAACCGCTCCTGCGCCTCCCCGAGCGGCGGCATTTCGCCAAATCCCTTTGTCACCTCCGTGCTGCGCAGCGCCGCCGCGAGCAGCAAATGCGCCTGCTGGCCCAGTACCTTGCGCCGCGTGCGCGTGAGCGGTTCCCACGCCACCCGCTTCACGCCAAGTACGGCCTCGAACCAGAGCTCTGCCGGGTCCTGCACGCCGCGCTCAACGCGCTTGGCCGAAAGTTTCTCCGGCGTGATCAGACCCGGATCGCCCGCGAAAAAGTATTCGTCGAACGGCCGCGTTGCGTCATGCCGTCCCCGCCACGTTGCGTCCCAGACCGCAACGTCCGGCGCCTCCTCGAGGGGCGTCGGGACTTCGACGGCGAGTCGGTCAAACGCGGCCTCGAGCCCCCCCGCACCGCTCGCCAGACCCTGGGACCAGATCACGCGCTCCAGCCAGGAATTCGGCGCGAGTTTCAATTCCGGCTCGCTCTCTGAAAACAGCGCCGCCGAAAAAATCACTTCCTTCCGCGTATCGCGCGCCAGCCCTTGGTAACCCGCCCGCTCGAGCGCCGCCCGATCCTCACTTGTGAACAAACCCAGCGTGAAGCGGCCGCGTTGGTTCAGTTCCTCGCGCTGCTCGTCCGTCAACCACCAGCTCGGTTCCCGCCGCGCCGGCCAGCTGCCGGCATTGCTTTCCAACAGAATCAAATGCGACCACGTCAATCCCTCCATCCGCCGCCACGTTCCGAGCGTAACGCGCGCAAAATTTCCGCGGCCCGGCGCCTCCGCCACGGGATATTTCTCCGGCAGAAATGAGCCCAACGCATCCAGCACGACGGGCCCCGCCAACGCGGCCGTCTCGTGCTTCGCGAGCGCGTCGAGCGGGCTCCAACCCTCCGGCTCCTCCAAATCCAGCAGGTCGCAAGCCACGCGGATTTTTTTCAACGCCTCGGCCAGCGTGATCTCCGCCGGCCACGCCGGTAACAATAAACCTGCGACGCGCGCCAGTTCTGGCGCGTCGGTCGCCCAGTCCGCCTGATGCCCTGCGACAGCGTGCGTTTGACGCATATCGAAACTCCGCTCGACCGCCCGTCGCGCGTCGGCCTGCGACACCGTCACTGCGCCACTTGCCCGCAGGAGCGGCCAAAGAGCCAGAAATTCGTCGATGCGGGCGCCGCGCGCATAGAAAGCCAGCAGCGCCCGCTGGGTCTGCACATCCAGCGGCGGCGGACTCGCGGTTTCGAGCAGGTCTACGAACGGCACGTTTTTTTCTGCGAGGAGCCGCGCGAGCACCAAATGCGCCGGATCCGCCTTCGGGAATATCACGCCGATATTCTCCGCCCCTGCCGCCAGCAAGGCTTCGATCTCACCGGCCACGAGTCGCAGCTCGTCGCCTCGCGTGCGGCCGACGATCACCCGTGCCTGGGCCGTCGCTTCCGCGCCGCGGCCCCACAGCGCGCCCACGGCCTCACAGGTTTCTGCCGGCTCCTTCGCGTCGATGTGCTGAGCTTCCACGCCCAGCAATCCCGACCAAACCGAGATCCACTTCTCGTCCAGTTCCGAGCGACCGCGAAAGGCCGGCTCCGGCAGCACCACCGTCACCTCGTCACAGCGCCGGACAAACGCCGCCACATTGAAAAATTCGCCCCAAGCTTCCGGACCCAATCCGACCACCAGCACGCGTCCGCCAATCCGGCGATCCATCGGCCCCACCGGCGTGAGGCCCGCCGTTTCTGCAATGCAGGCCGCATGGGCATAACCTCGCGACTCGACCCATTCAGTCAGCTCCTCGAATACTCCGCGCAGCGGGGCCAGCGGGAAATCCTTCGCGCGGAACCCCGCCTTCAGGAGCTCATCAAAGTCGTCGAGCGCGCGCTCCGGATCACTCTGCAGACTCTGCCAGAACCCCCATTCCGGATCCGCCAAGGCCAATGGCGCGAGGCGGCGGGCGACGAGCGTTTTAAGTCCCAGCAACAAGAGTTCCCGGCCCATCGTTGGCTGCCGTTCAGCCAGCAGCCCCACCCATTTTTTGCGCGCGAGGCCGGGCGTCAAAAATTCCACGCCGAGCAGCGCGATATTTTCCATCAGGCAGCGCTGCTTGAGCGCTTGCGCCTGGCCGCGCGTTGGCACGATCACATGCGCCCGCTCCAGTCGGCCGACGCCCGCTTCCAGCCACGGACGGATGACCTCGCGCCACGCGGTGTCAGCGTGGCGGGCGAGATGCAGGGCGATGCGAGGCGATACGGAAGCCACGAGCTAGACGGATGAACGCGGATGCGGGCGTGGCAAAAACAAAAACCCCGCGGCCAAAGGCACGCGGGGTCGAAAAGAGAGCGGGTAGGCGCAGGCTTACTTCGCGTAGACGTGCTTGGCGGCGCGGGCCTTGGCGCGGGACGCGGCGTTCTTGTGGACGACGCCAGACTTCACGGCCTTGTCCATCGCGGAGGCATACGCGCCCGCGGCGGTCTTGATCGCGGCGGACTCGCCGGCTTTGATGGCGGCATCGAGCTTCTTGTGCAGCGTCTTGATGCGGGTTTTGACGCCCTGGTTGCGGGTGGTGAGACGGGCGGACTTACGCGCGGCTTTGATAGCGGACTTGGTATTGGCCATGGATAGAGTGAGTTTTGAGCCGGACAGAAACCCAAACGCACCCCGGAGAGTCAAGGGGAATTCCCGTCGCACCATCCTTGGCACGCCGGACGACCCCGTGGAAAACGCCGGAGATTTCGACCGACCCACAACATCATCACGGCCCAACCCACCCGCGAACTGAACCCCGTCCGCAGGTTGGGCCCCGCCGGTGATAGGTTCGCGACAGCGGGGTGACGATTGCGCAACTCTGATGGATCGAGTTAGGTGTGAAGTTTCAGGGTCTTCGACCCGCCTTCTTCAACCCGGGCAGAACATGAGGTAGCCACCGCCGCCAAGGGTCTGGCAGACTGGACAGACAGAACGTAAAACGAAGAAACGGGCCCCTTCGCCGTCCCGTTTTCTGCCGCTTTCTCCTCTTTCAATTCCGCCGCTCGGTCCCAAAACGGGTAAAGGCGGCTCGAAGACACCGCCCTACCTCGTTCTGCCGGTGTAACGCCCGACCCAAGAAATGCGCTAGCCGCGCCGGATAAAATTAATAGCTTTGGGGCCGGTAAGCCGGATTCTGTTCCACGCCTTGCGGCGCTTTGGTCGTTATTTCTCTCGATGCCACCTTGCGATGGACTCGCCCTCCGGCGCGCGCTTGCGCGAGCTAAGAAGGGTGCGGCATACCCGCGACTATAGGACGGGCCGCCCAGTCGCCTATTTTGCCTTGCACCAGACGGGGTTTTTCGTGCCGCCAACGTCACCGTTGGCGCGGTGGGCTCTTACCCCACCTTTTCACCCTTACCCCGCGGTTGCCCGCGAGGCGGTATATTCTCTGTGACACTGTCCGTCACCGCGCTTTAAAACGCGGCGCCTGCGCGCGCCTTGCAGCTGGCGCAGCATCCTGCCCTATGGTGTCCGGACTTTCCTCTCCGAATTATCGGGCGCGGCATTACCCGCGCCTTGGGATCAAAGAACTCGGAGCAACGACCAGGCCCCAAAGCTAAGGGGAAGAAAGTAGAGTATCGCGGGCCGTTGGCAAGGCACGCGTCAGGGGCTGATCGCGGTCGCGTGCACCGGCGGTTACGCCCGACGTCCGAGATCCCCGCTATCGGGCGTAAAGTCCGACCTACGTCGGCATCCAATGCGCGAAATAGCCTCAGCTCTCCCAATAAACCAAACGCCCGCACTGGTCGCACGTCGCGAGTTTTCCATCGGACGATTTGCCGCGCGCGGCCGACTCCACCTCGCTGGAAACCTTGAGGTGGCAACCGCCGCATTTCCCGCCGCGGATCGGCACACAGGCCGGCAATCCTTTGGTCGCGATCCGGTCGTAAAGTTTCAGCTCCGGCTCGGCCAATGGCCCGCGGGCGGTGACGACTTCGGCCTGCGCGCCCTTGAGCTCGACTGCCAGGCTGATCTCGCGCTCGCGCAGGGTTTTAATCCGCGTCTCGTGGCCGACGATGTTCTCCTTCAACACGGCCTCGGCCGCGGCAAATTTCTTCTTCGCCTCGTCAATTTTGTACATCACCTCGAGCTCCTTGCCCTCCCACTCGCTGATGGCGCCTTGGGTGGTCTCAATTTCGTGTCCCAAGGCCGCAAATTCGTCGTTTTTCCGCACCAGCGACTGCTGCGTCCGATACTTGGCGAGCTTCCCATCGGACGAACCGATCTCGGTCTCGATGATCTTCTTGTTCGATTCCAGCTCTCGAAGCTCCAGTCGGGCGGTCTCGATGGCCGCCTTTTCCCCCCCAATCTTGCCTTCCACGGCAGCGATGTCCCGGGGAACCGCCTTTAATTGGGCCTCCAAACCCAGCCGTTTGGCGTCGCGATCTTGTAAAATCAGCAGCTTTTCGAGCACAGGAGCGAGCATGACCCGCCACTTTGCCGCTACCCCCACCCCGGTCAAATGAAACCCTCGCGTATAGGCCAAAAGAAGGGCGTTTCCGGGCCCGTTTTTTCTCAAAATAACCTTTGCCACCGATGACGTTTAACGAGACCTTTTTCCTTTCATTTTCCACCCATTTTCCCCCTCATGTCCGAAGCCTCTGACGCAGAAAACAACGCCAAGAATCAAGCCGGTGCCGATGCTTACGGCGCAGACAAACTGAGCCAGCTCAAAGGTCTTGAAGCCGTCCGGAAAAAGCCCGGCATGTACATCGGTGGCACCGACGAACGCGCGCTTCACCACTGTGTTTCCGAGGTCTTGGACAACTCGGTCGACGAGCATCTCGCCGGCTTCTGCAACAAGATCCTCGTCAACATCCATGTCGACGGCTCGATCAGCATCCGCGATGACGGCCGCGGCATCCCCGTTGACCTCAACAAAGAGAGCGGCCTGCCCGGCGTGGAGCTCGTCCTGACGACCCTCCACTCCGGCGGCAAATACGGTCAGGGCGGCTACAAATTCTCCGGCGGCACCCATGGCGTCGGCGCCAAGTGCGTCAACGCCGTCTCCGAATGGTTTGAGGTCGAGGTCTCCCGCGGCGGCCAAGTCCATCACATGAAATTCGAGCGCGGCAAGACCGTCCAAAAGCTCGAGGTCATCGGCAAGGCCCGCGGCACCGGCACGTACATTACGTTCAAGCCCGACGCGGAGATTTTCAAGGAGACCACGGTCTTCGTTTCTTCTCGCATCAGCCAGCGCCTCCGCGAACTCGCCTTCCTCAATTCCGGTCTCGAGATCGTCTTTACCGACGAACGCCCGGCCGAAGCGAAGCCCGAGACGTTCTTCTACAAGGACGGCGTCGAGGAATTCGTGAAGCAGCTTAATCAGGGCAAGACTCCGCTGCATCCGAAGCCCATCCGCATCGTCAAGGAAACCCACCTCCAGCTCGACGACAAACCCGCCGAGATCCACCTCGAGTTAGTGCTGCAATACAACGACACCTACAACGACCAGGTCCTCTGCTACACCAACACGATTCACAATCCCGACGGGGGCACTCACCTCTCTGGCTTCCGCAGCGCCCTCACCCGCGCCATCAACCAGTTCGCCAAGGGCAACAATCTCCTGAAGGACAAGGATCCGCAGATCACCGGTGACGACGTCCGCGAGGGTCTCGCCGCCGTCATCTCCATCAAACACAGCGACCCGAAGTTCGAGTCGCAGACCAAGGTCAAACTCCTCTCCCCCGAGGTCGAGAGCGTCGTCGGCTCCGCCGCGTATGAGGGCCTGATGCAGTATTTCGAGATTAACCCGCCCATCGGCAAGCGCATCGTCGACAAGTCCCTCAACGCCGCCCGCGCCCGCGAGGCCGCGCGCAAGGCCCGTGAAACCGTCCGCAAGGGGGCCCTCTCCGGCGGCGGACTCCCCGGCAAGCTTGCCGACTGCTCCGAGCGCGATCCCGCGCTCACCGAGCTCTACATCGTCGAGGGCGACTCCGCCGGCGGTTCCGCCAAGCAGGGCCGCGACCGCCGTTTCCAGGCCATCCTCCCGTTGCGCGGCAAGCTCATTAACACCGAGAAGGCCCGCCTCGACAAGGTTCTGGCCAACGAGGAAATCCGCACCCTCATCACCGCCTGCGGCACGGGCATCGGCGAGGGGGATGAGTCTGTCGGCGGCTTCAACGCCGCCAAGGCGCGCTACCACAAGATCATCATCATGACGGATGCTGACGTGGACGGCTCCCACATCCGCACGCTCTTGCTCACGTTCATCTACCGCCAGATGAAGGGCCTGATTGAGCGCGGCTACATCTACATCGCCCAACCGCCGCTCTACAAAATCAAGCGCAAGAAGCGCGAGCAGTACGTCGACAACGATGACCAGCTCAACCGCATCCTCCTCGAGCTCGGCTCCGAGGACATCGTGCTCGCCCGCCTGAAGGACGGCCACATTTTCGCCCCCGCCGCCATCGACAAGATCGTCGAGCACCTTGCCGCCCTCGACAAACTCGGCACCGGCGTCACGCGCTACGGCGCGGAGCTCGCCGAGTACCTCGATACCCACGATGCCACCACGCACGCGCTCCCGCGTTACGTCGCCCGCATCCGTGAGGGTAACAAGGAGAGCCACGAGTTCCTGAAAGATGAGGCCGCCCGTTCGAAGTTTCTCTCCGCTCACAGTCTCAACGCCGACCTGACCGAACAGGTCGAACCCGGCACCGGTACGGTTCCCCCGATGCCCGGCGCGAGCAATCCGCCCATGGGCGAGAAAAAGCCTTCGACGAGCAAGCGCGTCACGATCCACGAAATCTTCGAAAGCACCGAGATGGCGAAGCTGCTCAAGGCCCTCGCCGCGACCGGGCTCGACATCGCGAAGTTCACCGGTTCCGAGGAACCGCAGTTCACCATCACGGAAAACCCCGGCCAGAAAACCGAGGCCAAAGTCGAGCTGCGCAGCGCCCTCGACATTATCGCCCAGATCCGCACCAACGGCCGCAAGGGCCTCAGCATTCAGCGTTATAAGGGCTTGGGTGAAATGAACCCCAAACAGCTCTTCGAGACCACGATGGATCCCGAAAAGCGCCGCCTGCTGAAGGTGAACATCGAGGACGCCGCCAAAGCCGACGGCCTCTTCACCCTCCTCATGGGCGACGAAGTCCCCCCCCGCCGCCAGTTCATCGAAGACAACGCCCTTAACGTTCAGTTTCTTGACGTTTGAGGATTCGGATTAAGCGCAAAGACGCGAAGTCGCTAAGGCATGAACAAAGTAATCGTAGCTTCTGAGACCGAGCAGCTCGCCACCGCGGTGGTGAATGCGGCTTTTGCTGTGCATTGTACACTCGGACCGGGATTGCTCGAAAGCGCCTATCACGAATGCCTTGGGATTGAACTCTCGCTCGCCGGTTTGCAGGTCAAACGCGAGCAAGTCCTCCCCCTCACCTATCGAGGCCACATCATCCAAAACGCCTACCGTCTCGATCTGGTGATTAACGATCTCCTCCTCGTCGAATTGAAATCAATCGAGGCAGTTCAGGCCATCCATCGCGTCCAGGTCACCACCTACCTTCGGCTGCTTAGATTCCCTCTCGGTCTCCTCATCAATTTTAACGTCC
>JBDTJA010000135.1:0-14536 GCA_039936075.1 Opitutaceae bacterium
CAATGGGCGGGCGTTTCGGGTCCAGCACTCGCGGCGCTCGCCGCGCAGCTTACCGGCGCCGAGTTCGCGGTGGTGGGCAAAAGCATGAACAAGGAGGAATTTGTCACCTGCGGCGGCGTGCGGTTGAGCGAGGTCGAGTTTAAAACGATGGAGAGCAAGCTTTGCCCGGGACTGTATTTTGCCGGCGAGGTGCTGGACATCGATGGCATCACAGGCGGGTTCAATTTCCAGTCGGCATGGACCACGGGCTGGCTCGCTGGTCAGGCGATGGCGGGTTCATGAATGTCATTCTGAACGGAGTGAAGAATCCATTTGGATGCAGCCATTTCTCGCAACGGAGTCTCACTGGATCCTTCACTATGCTCAGGATGACATTCAGGACATTATCCACCCCATGAAATCCGACCTCCTCCCTAAAATTCATCGTGAAGTCCGCTGCGGCGCCACGACGGCACTTTATGTCCAGGATCGCACGACGGGCCGACTGGGCCTCTGGCTCGTGCCGGCGAGCCGGCGCCAACTGACTCCGCGGCGCAAGATCCTGAGCGGCGTCGAGATCGACGGCATCCTCGATCCGACGGGCAAGGGCCTGCCGGCCTGGGCGATCGAATCGCTGCTTCAAGTGAAAGTGCGCGAGGACGACGCCGTGGCGGCATTTGCGCAGGGCCGCACGATGCGGAATAGCCCGACGACGGAGCGGATGAAATTTACCACCCAGAAGATCACGCGCACGCGCGAGCGGACGGCGGTGCGCACGAGTTTCACGCAGGAAGAAGGCGGCTGGTCGGCGCACCACGACCTCGTGTGGCGGAAGGGCGCGAGCTGGCTCGAGAGCCGTGTCACCGTGGAGAACACCTCGGCGCAGCCGATCACGCTGGAATTTCTCGCTAGTTTCTCGATCGGCGGAATCACGCCGTTCGCTCCCGGTGATGCGCCTGGCCGGTTGAAACTGCATCGCTTCCGCAGCGTGTGGAGCATGGAGGGCCGGCTGGAAACACGGGCGTTCGAAGACCTCCAGCTGGAGCGTTCATGGGGCGGGAACAGCGTGCGCAACGAACGGTTCGGGCAACTCGGCTCGCTGCCGGTGAATGGATTTTTTCCGTTTGTCGCCGTAGAAGATACTGGCGCGGGCGTGACTTGGGGTGCGCAACTGGCCCACCCGGGTTCGTGGCAGATGGAGGTTTACCGCCGGGATGACCTGGCGGCGATTTCCGGCGGACTCGCCGACCGCGAGCTGGGGCACTGGATGAAAACGATTGCGCCGGGTGCGAGCTTCACCTCGCCGACGGCCACTCTCGCCTGCGTGGCCGGTGATCTTGATGACGTCTGCGCGGCGATGACCACCGCGCAGGAATTGCCGTTGGCGACGGTGCCGGAGAGCGAGCAGGCGCTGCCGGTGATGTTCAACGAGTGGGCGACGAGCTGGGGCAATCCGAACCACGCCAACATGGTCGCGCTCGCGCAGGAGTTGCAGGGCACAGGCCTGAAATACCTCGTGATCGACGCGGGCTGGTCCAAGCCCGACGACGGCGCCTGGTCGAGCGCGCAGGGAGACTGGCAGCCGAACAAAAAAATGTATCCGCACGGAATTCGCGCCACCGCGGATGCGATCCGCGCCTGCGGTTTGATCCCCGGAATCTGGTTCGAAATGGAAGTCGTCGGTTCGGCGTCGTCGCTCTGGGCACGGACCGACCTGCTGTTGCAGCGGGATGGCCGCGTCATCACCGTGGGCGGCCGTCGGTTTCTCGATCTGCGGAACCCGGCCGTAGTGGAGCTGCTGACGGAACGGGTCATTGAGCTCCTCCGGGCGGGGAACTTCGGTTACCTCAAGGTGGATTATAACGACAATATCGGACTCGGCGTGGATGGCGCGGAATCGCCGGGCGAAGGACTGCGGCAGCACCTCGGGGGTGTGCAGGCGTTTTTCCGCAAACTCCGCGTCGAATTGCCGGATCTCGTGATCGAAAATTGTTCGTCGGGCGGACACCGTCTGGAGCCCTCGATGATGGCACTCACGTCGATGAGCAGTTTCTCGGACGCCCATGAGTGTCCCGAGATCCCGATCATCGCGGCCAACCTCCACCGACTCATGCTGCCGCGACAGAGCCAGATCTGGGCGGTGTTGCGCGACAATGTCGACGTGCGGCGCATCGTTTATCTTTTAGCCGGCGGCTTTCTCGGCCGACTGTGTCTCTCGGGCCATTTCCCCACGCTCCGCAAGGAGCAGCGCGTGCTCGTGGATCGGGCCATTGCGCTCTACGCGCAGGCGGCGTCGGTCATCCGGCACGGGCGATCGCGCCGCTACGGCCCCGAGGTGGCAGCCTATCGCCACGCAAAGGGCTGGCAGGTGGTCGTGCGGGCGGGTGCCGATGGAAAAAAGCTCTTGGTCGTGGGGCACGCGTTCGAAAAACCCGGCGTCAAATCCATCCGCGTGCCACTGCCGCCGGGAAAGTGGCGCGTGATGGGGGAGATCCATACGGACCGCACCGGCGTGAAACTGACGAAGGGCGAACTCCGCTGGACGCCGGCGGGAGACTGGTCGGCGAACGTGGTGCTGCTGTCGCGGTGAGAATCAATGTAGGGCGGGGTCGCCGAACCCCGCCTTTCGTTTGTCCTCTTGCGGGGCGGCATATTCACGCTGCCGTCCAATCTCAACCCGGCGGGGTTCGGTGACCCCGCCCTACATTTCAGTGCGGATCCTTCGGCGGCTCGGTCGGCATCAGGTCCATCTCGCCAGAGGCCAGGTTGCCCATGGCGCCGGGGATCGTGCGGTGCTTTTTGCGGCGCGTAGCCTGATCCTCGGTCGCCGCACACGGCGTGCCGAAGCGGGGCTGCGCATAGGGCAAGTGCGTGTCGCCGCGAGCCAGGATGTGCGAGGAGTTGCTCATTAGCGTCGCGGGATCCTGCGCGGGCGCGTTGGGCCCCGTGATGGCGCCCCATTGCGTGAACGATCGGGCGTTGCAATAATGGCTGACAAACGATCGGCGGAAACGGTCGCTGGTGATGTTGGTTTTGCTGCGATGCAGCACGTGGCCGTGGAAAAACACCACGTCACCGGCCTTCGCGGGCACGAGGAGCTGCGGGTAGCGGTTGGCAATCGGGCTCAGCTGATTCTTCGCGTCGTCGGTGTCGCTGACGCCCGCGACCTCCGGCACGCCGGCCAGTTGACGGTCACCATATGAGGGCTGGGGTTGGGGTGGCGGATAGACCGGCTCGACCTGGCTGCCGGCGGCCATCCACATCGCGCCGTTGTATTCGTCGCAGTCGTCGATCGCGATCCACGCGCCGCAGAGCGTGTCGGGGTGCGTGGGAATGTAGAACGTGTCCTGATGCCAGCCCTGGCCCGGTGATCCGGGGGGCTTGAGGAAGAGCATGGTCTGCAGCGCGAGGACATCGGGACCGGTGAGCGTCTCGAGCACGTCGAGCACGCGCGGATGGAGCATGAAGCGCTCATGCAATGGCACTTGGCGGTGGAGCATGTGGATGCGCGCCACGAGCTGGGCCTTTTCCAACGGGGAAAGATGGTCGGGGGGCCGCGGCAGGCGGTCCGCTTCGGGGGTGTCGGCGTGCTGCTGCGGCAAGCGGCCCTGCATCAAGTCCTCGGTGTGGTCCCGCAGTTCCTGGATATCCTCGGCGGACACGAGTCCGGGAATCACCACATAACCGTTGCGACGAAAGGAGCGGTACTCGTCGAGGGAAACCTTGTAGGGCGGCAAGCGCATGACCGCCTGCAGATTGGTGGTCGGGCTGGGCGGCGACCAGCTATTTAGGGCGATCCTTCCCCGCGAATCACGCGAATGAACGCGAATTCTCCATCGATCCAATTGATTGTCGAGGGATTCGTGTAAATTCGCGTGATTCGCGGGCAACAATCCTCACGCTGGCGAAATGCATCTTCGCAAACTTGGCCGCAGCGATCTGAACGTCTCCGAGCTTTGCCTCGGCACTATGCAGTTTGGCTGGACGGCGGACGAAGCCGCCGCGTTTGCGATCATGGATGCCTTTGCGGCCGCGGGCGGCAATTTCATCGACACGGCCGACATCTACACGACGTGGGGCCCCGACGGCATCAAGGGCGGTGGCCGGTCCGAGGAAATCATCGGCCGCTGGATGAAGGCGCGCGGCAATCGTTCGCAAATAATCGTGGCAACAAAAGTCCGCGGCCGCATGACCGAGGGTCCGGGCGGGGAGGGCCTGGCGCACGACCGGGTGATCAAATGCTGCGAGGACTCCCTGCGCCGGCTGCAGACCGATCACATCGATCTCTACCAAACCCACTCCGCCGACCTGAAGGTGCCGATCGAGGAGACGCTCAGCGCCCTCGATCAACTCGTGAAGGCGGGCAAGGTGCGGGTGATCGGGGCGTCGAATTATCCGGCGTGGCGGGTGATGGAGGCGCTCTGGCGCAGTGATCAGAACGGTTACGCACGGTTCAACTCGTACCAGCCCGAGTATTCGCTGATGGAGCGCGCGCTCTTCGAAATCGAGGTTCGGCCGCTCTGCCGGAATTATGGGCTCGGGGTGATTCCCTATTCGCCGCTGGCCGGCGGATTCCTCACGGGGAAATACCGGCGCGGCGCGAACGTGGAGAGCGTGCGCGCCTCGGACATCGGGAAGAAATATGGCAACGACGCCGGGTTTGCCGTGATCGAAAAACTGGAGTCCATCGGTAAAACGCACGGCAAGACGGTGACGCAGACCGCGCTGGCGTGGTTGCTGACCAATCCTGTGGTCACAGCGGCGATCGTGGGCGCAAATACGCCGGGGCAGCTGAAGGATTCATTCGGGGTCGTCGGCTATCGCCTTAGTCCAGCCGAGATGACAGCGCTCAATGATCTGACGAAGTACCCGATGAACTGGCGGGAGATCTGGGACTGAGCGGAGTCAGATTAAACGCCAAGCCGCCAAGTCGCGAAGCTCGATCTTAAGGAGCCTTGCGGACCCAACAGATCGACTTTGTCTTTGTTCAGTCTTCGCGACTTGGTGTCTTGGCCCTTAATTCCGGATCGATTAATTGCCCATCAGTTTGCGATAGCCCAGGAAATCGGCGTGCATCTGATGAAAGACCTTGTGCTTGCGCGCATGGAAGGCACGGACTTTTCCACCCGCGGGTTGGATCGTGCGGCCGGCGGCGCTCATGGCGGCCATCGCGGCAGCGACGCTCGAGTAACGTTTTGCCGCAACGGCGCCGAGCATGGCGGCGCCGAGCAGGACGGTTTCTGGTTCCTTCGGCAGGACGGTTGCTGACCTTCCTCTTATTTTCCCGACGCGCCTCGGCGATTTGCCCCGGTCAGCGTGACGCGATAGCATCCGCCAGTGCTTTCAGGGTACGATGGGCGGCAGTTTCAGGAGTTCCTGAACCTGGGCCAGTAGCACTTCGGCTTTGAAAGGTTTGGTCAGAAACACATCGGCGTACGGGTTAGCCGTGGCGGCGGCAACGCGGCCTTCATCTCCGCCGCTAATGCCGATGATTTTGATCGCGGGGTTCATGGAGCGGATCACGCGGGCAAATTTGTCTCCGTTGAGCCCCGGCATGTTGAAGTCCGTGATGACGAGGCGAATTTCGCCAACGTGCTTTGCCATCAGGCCCACACCGTCGATGCCGTCGCTGGCACTGATCACCTGATAGCCATGATGAAAGAGGATGTCCGTGATGAGGTTCCGGATGGATTCTTCATCGTCCACGATGGCAATCAACTCCCCGTTACCGCGGAACACGAGCGGCGTGGAAGGGGATGTGCCGACAGTCCCATCGGTGGCGGGAAAATAGACCGTGAAAGTGGTTCCGCGTGCGGGTACGGTCTGAACGGTGATCACACCGCGATGGCGTTCCACGATGCCGCGCACGGTGCTGAGACCGAGTCCGGTGCCCTTGCCCGGGCCCTTGGTCGTGAAGAACGGATCCCACATGTGGGCCAGCACGTCGGGAGGTATACCCGTGCCGGTGTCGCTGACCTCCAGTTTGAGCCAGTCACCCGGCGAGGCACCGGGGATCGCGCGAGCCGCGGGCTCATCCAGCGAGCAATTTTCCCCCTTCAGCGTGAGCGTGCCACCGTCTGGCATCGCGTCCCGGGCATTTATGCAAAGATTAAGGATGACCTGATGGAGCTGGGTGGGGTTGCCCTGGATGGTCCAAAGGTCGCGGGGGATTTCCTGCTCGAAATCGAGCAGCTTGGGAAATGTCTCGGTGATGATCGAAGCGATGTCGTGGAGGACGTGTTTCACCTGAACCAGCTGCTGTTCGCCGCCGACGCCGTGGGCGAACCCGAGGATCTGGCGCACGAGGGCGGCGCCGCGCTGGGCACTCGCTTCCACCATCTGTACCATCCGGAGATCTCCCGCATCCGTGATGTGCGACTGCAAGATGGAAGCGGCCATGAGCATCGGGGCGAGGACGTTGTTGAGGTCATGGGCGACGCCGGCCGCCAGCATCCCGATGTTCTCGATTCGCTGGGAATGCAGGAGTTGTTCCTCGGTGGCTTTCCTCTCGGTGATGTCGCGCACGACGGTCACGATGTAATCGCGTTCGAGCTTCACCCATTTGGATCTGAACTCGACGGGAAAGGTCGTGCCGTCCTTGCGCCGGTGGACGCCTTCGCCGCTCCGGGAGGAATGGAGGCGGATGGATTCCCGGACCGTCGGCCAGTTCGCCTCCGTCGTGGTGGCGCTCACGTCCGTGATCCGCAAGTCCAGGAATTCCTCGCGGGTAAAGCCATGCATGACACAGCCCCGGTCGTTAACGTCCAAAAAGCGGCCGGTGGCAGGATCGATGACCTCCAGGGTGTCGCTGGACTGGTCCACGAGCGCCCGGAACCGCTTGAGCGCCATTTCGGCGAGCTGGCGCTCAGTGATGTCGCGCTGGAGTGCGACGTAGTGCGTGACTATGCCTTGGGCATCGCGGATCGGTGCGATTTGCCACTCGATTGGGAACGGCTGTCCGTCCTTGCGGTAATTGATGGTCTGGCCCTTGAACATCTGGCCCGCGGCAAGATTTTCCCGCAAATGTCGCAGGAGGGCGCGGTCCGTGCGCGGGCCCTGCATGATCCGTGGGGTTTGCCCGATGACTTCCGCGGCGGTATAGCCCGTCATGCGGGCGAAGGCGGGATTGGCGAAAACGATCTGGGGTCCGGGCAGGTCAAGCTGGGCATCCGTGATCAGGATGGCCTCCGTGGACTGATCCGCAGCGGAGCTGAGTAGCTGCAGCTTTTCGTCCGCGCGCCGCCGCTCGGTGATGTCCTGGAACGCGCCTTGTACTCGCAGCACGGAGCCGTCCTTACGGCGTTTCGCCTCCGCGCACACCCGCACCCAGATATTCCGTTTCTTTGCGGTCGTGATCTGCATCTCGAAATCAAAGGGCGCGCCGTGTTCGGCACAGGCGATCATGGCGGCCGTGATTTTTTCCCGCCAAGGAATCGGATAGAGCTCGAGGGCCTCAGCGAGGGTCGGGGCTTGGCCCCGTGGAAATTCCATCAGGTCGAAAATTTCGTCTGACCAGAATACCTTTTGGCTTGGTATTTCCACGGCCCAGCCGCCGGTGCGGGTTATCCGGCCGGCCATGTGGATGAGCGCATCCTTCTGCCGCAGCGCCTCCTCGGCCCGCGTTCGGTCCGTGATGTCCAGCTGGGTGACGATGGCTCCGCGTCGGTGGCCCTCGGCCAACGGGGTCGCCGTCAGCAGGAAGCAGTACTGCTCCTCGGACACAGCGTAGGAATATTCGATTGAAAAAAGGGCTTCCGTGCCCGCCAGCACAGACCGGATTCCCCTGGCAACCTCATGGGCCTCGCGCGCGCCGTAGCCGTGCGCACCGTCGCACGCCGTCAGGTAGTTTAGGCTGACCGTGTAGCCTGGGCCTTGGAGCACGTGCGCGCCGACAAAATTGCGCCAAGCCTCGTTGACCGAGAGGATGTTGCCCACGGTGTCGAGCAAGGCAATGCGGGCGGGCAGGGCGTTGAGGATGGACGCCTGCTTGCCGGCTTCGCCCCGGCGCATCTGCTCCTGCGCTCGCCGCAGGAGGAAAGTTCTGCCGTCCTGCCCGGCCACCGTGTCCACTTGGCCCGCCGTGAGTTGTTCGAGCCGGGCTTCCGTGGCCAGCAGCGTCTCGATCAGGCCGGGGATTTCGTCGTGCTTATCTCCCGAAGGCGGTAAAACCGTTGGGCTCATGCTGCGGTCGCAGAGGCGGAGTTCAGGCCGAGTGCCTGTAGGACCGTCTCGGTTTGGCTGAGGGTGCCGAGGATCTGTCGGACCGGGGCTGGGGTGAGTTTGACGAGCATGGGCGTCATAAAGATGCCGTCGGCGAGTGCGCGGGTCGGATCGAGCAGTACGTCCACGATCTCGATTTCGTGCCGGCCCGGCAAGTGCGCCCGGCAGAGTGCGTCCAGGTTGAATCGCGCGACCGATGAGTTCGGCGTGTCGTCGGCGACGTAAAGCCGGAATTTGAAAAACGGTGGAGGCTGACTCATCGGCCAACCCCTTTCCGGCGGGTCGCGACATCGGCGCCGCGCAGCTCGCGCATCCGGACGCGGCCGCGCGACAGCTCGCCCTTGTGGTTTTGCGTGGTGTGCGCGAGGAGGGTTTTCTCGACCTGCTTGGCCACCAGCTCCGTCTGCAACGATTTCGCCCGCACCTGCAGGACTGCCTCTTCCGCATCGAGGCTAACGCTTTTCAGCTTGGCGGATACGGCCGCGACCTCCCTGGCCACTCGCTCGGCGTTTTCCTTCTCGTAGCGCATCGTGCCCATCAGCACCTCGCCGCCGGCGGTGTAGATGTCGGCCAGCGTCACCCCCGCGTCGCTCAGGATCAACTCACGCACCTGGTTGGAATGCGCGGTGCCGCGGGACTTGATAATGGAGAGGCCCCGGTTGCGCTCGCCGGCCTGCACGAGGTAGTTGAGATGAATCCACGTGTCGGCGATCGTGGAGATATGAATCTCCGCTCCGGTTTCAACCTGGCCATGCATCTGGTCGAGGAGACTGGTGCAGAGGAGCGTATTGCCTTCGGCTTTGGTCCAATCGATCAGCCGTTCGGCCACACCGTGGGCGGTCAATTCGTTGCCGACTCTCGCGAGCGTGGACACCGGATCGATCACGAGGCACCGGGCCTGGTGTTCCCGGGCGAGGGTTTTGATTCGGACCAAGAGGGACTCGGCGCTGCCGCTGATCGAACGACCGGAGATCATGCGCAGGAGTCCGCTCTTCACATAGCGATTCAGTCTAATTCCAACTGAGCCCAGGTTGCGGATGACGTCGCTGCTGTCCGAATCAAAGCTGAAGAAAATGGTGCGCTCACCGCGAGAGCAGGCGGCCTCGGCAAACGCCCCGCTGAGGGTCGTCTTGGCGGTGCCGGGAAAGCCGGTGATCACCACGCAGGCGCCGCGATAATAACCGCCGCCCAACATGGTATCGAGACGCGCGACACCACTGGATACGCGTTCTGATGAAACCTTGGCCTCTTTGCCGGGCCGCAGGTGCGAGATTGCCACGTCAAAGCCGCCCTTGCCAATCACGAACGGGGCTTCGTTCTCATCGAAGCTCGAGCCGCGATACTTCAGTACGCGCAAGTTACGCTGCGAGACACCCAACGCCACGCGGTGGTTGAGAAGCACGGCGCAGTCCACCATGAACTGCATGAAGCCGAAGGGCTGGGGACTGGACGAACGAGTCTCGTCACTGCTGGACTTCGCCGTGATCAACGCCGTGAGGCCGTCCAAGATTAGCCATTCATGCAAGCGGTAGACTTCGCGCCGCCGGGCTGTGTCGTCGGGGAGCAAAGCCAGCACGATATCCAGGGCATCGAACACGATTCGCCGCGCGCCGATCTTGCGCGCCTCGTTGCCGACGGCCGCCAGCAAGCCGCTCAGATCAAAGTTCCCGGCTTGGATCAGGTCAGACCGCGGCTGGGCATCGACGAACGTCATTTTCTTTCGCCGCACCATTCGGGGGATGTCCCAACCGAAAGCCGCGGCATTGGCGATGATGCGGTTATGGGTCTCTTCGAACGCGACAAAGATGCCCGGTTCGTTGCACTCCATCGCGCCATGCGCGAGGAAGCGCAGGGCGAACAGGGTTTTACCCGAACCGGGTCCACCCACGAGCAGCGTGGCGCGACCGCGAGGCAGACCGCCATGGGTGATGTCATCGAAGCCTTCAATGCCAGTGGGCATTTTCGAAGGATTCACCGTTCGATTTTTCTTGGAAATCATGGGGTTGTGTCCGGGCATAAAACCGGCGCGACTCGAAGGGGCGGGGGTGGGGTTCACGCTGCCAGACCGAACTATCGTGCCTTTCGCACGAAGGTGCTATGGGGACTAACCCTACCTGTCCGGGGTAGGCCCGGACGGAGAAGAAAGAGGAAACCACAAAGTAGAGCGGCGGGGACGCCCCACAACCCTGACCCGGGGTGCGAGGCCCACTGATAAATGGCGTTATGCGTGTGGCGGGTCGCCGCACGTCCTCCCATCGCACGGGTCTCGGTATCCGGGAGCTCACGCCTTATTCGGACGGACAATATCAGCAACGGTCTGTGTGTTTTGGGTTTCGCCCAACCGCGTCTGAAGACCCGCGCCATGGCTCAATCCCACTGTCGCGATCTACCGTGGGTAAACCGCCGATTGGCTGGACTAGAAAGTTTCAACCCGCGCGACGACGAAACCTGCGTCCGGAAGCTGCAGCCACGCAGTCACCTAGCCATCGTTGCAACTGCTCCGCGAGCAGGCGCTACCGCAACACCGCGCGCACACGCGCGAGCAACTCGTGGTTGGGGATCGGTCGCGCAATGTAGCCGTCGGCCCCGACCTTCAGGCCAGCGCTCATCGCTTCGGGACTGATCGCGATGGAGCTGAAAAGCACGACGGAAATCCCCGCCCATTGGGGATCGGCTTTGATCTGACGAAGCACTTCACGGCCCGAAATGTCCGGCAGCACGACGTCGAGCAGCACCAGTGCCGGACGGAACGTGCGCACCAGCGCCAAGGCTGCGCGGCCGTCTTCCGCCTGCGCGACCTCGTAGCCAGCCTGCCTGAGCAGGCGGACGCAGCCTTTCAGTGCCGCGGCGTTGTCGTCGACGACGAGGATGCGCGTCGGGGGAAGCACGGTCGAAGGAGGCTGGGTTTCAGATTGCATGGGAGGAAAGCGGCAGGGTGAACGAAAACGTAGAGCCGTGACCAACTTCGCTCTCGACCGAGACGCGACCACCGTGGCCGGCGACGATTTTTCGCGCGATGGCGAGGCCGAGGCCTGTGCTCTGCTCGCCCGCGGTGCTGCGCACGCTCGTTTTCTGGAAAGGGGTGAACAACCGGTCCAACTCCGCCGCCGGGATGCCCTGGCCCTGATCGCGGACCGAGATCACGGCGTCGTCCCCTGCCTGATAGAGCCGGACCGTGACGGTCGTGCCGGGGTGGGAAAATTTGCACGCGTTGCTGAGGAAATTATTGAGTACCTGCTGGATTTTCCCGGCGTCGAGCAAGAGTGCGGAGAGGTCGGCGTCGAGCCTCAGTTCGATGTGGATGTGCTTTTTCTCCGCGAGCACGCGGTTGAGCGCGATGTTGCGCTGGAGCAGGGCCGCCAGCGAAACGGGCGCGAGGTCGAGGCGCAGCTTGCCCGACTCGATCGCAGAGATGTCGAGCAGGTCATTGATCATCTTGAGGAGGAACTCGCTGCTTTCCCTTATATTCGCGACGAACTCGCGCTGCTCTTCGTTGAGCACGTCGCCGGCCTCTTCAGCGAGAAACTCGGCGTAGGTCGAGATCACGCCGAGGGGATTGCGGAGATCGTGCGCGGCCATGCCGAGGAGCTGGTTCTTCTGCGTGTTGAGCCGCTCAAGCTCGCCGTTCTTCCTGACGAGCTCGCGCTGGAGGTTCGAGAGTTCGTTGTTCACCCGTGAAACCTCGTCGTAGAGGGCGTCGTCGCGCTCGGCGGCGCAGGCCGCGGCGAGCGCGAGATCCTTGGTGATCGCCCGGACGGTGTTGGTCTGCTCGTTGTTGATGCGGCTGAGTTCCTCGTTGAGCCGCGTGAGGCCGTTGCGCGTGCGGGCGGCGACGATAAGGAGGCCGTCGCTCGTGGCGCCGCCGGCCCAGTGCAACGGCACCAGCGCGCCGTGCAGCGGCACCGTGATTTCCCAGTCGAAGGCCGCGTGCTGGCTCTGCACGCTCGCCAGAAACTGCCGCGCCTTCTCCGCCGATCCGGGATCGGCCAGCGTGATGATCGATGCGCCCGGGGGCACGCGGTCGGCGAGCGCGAGCTCGTCCCGCACG
Organism: Opitutaceae bacterium; assembly: GCA_039936075.1. Classification (GTDB taxonomy): domain Bacteria; phylum Verrucomicrobiota; class Verrucomicrobiia; order Opitutales; family Opitutaceae; genus Opi-474. Next base: position 12,248 of record JBDTJA010000135.1, read on the forward strand.
ATGTGGCGCACCCGGCCATCGAATTCACACAGCAGGGCGATGCCGTGATCCGCGGCAGCGGCAAAGAGTTCGGGCCCGGGAAGAGCGGTGTTCATGACGGGGAAGCGCCGGCGGTCACGAGGCTAGTGGCCAGCGCAATGGCGCCTTGGGCGTCGGGGGCCGAGCCGTCGGCGCCGATTTTTTGCCAGAGGTCGGGCGCAAGATTAAAGGGATAGCCGCCCACGAGAATTTTCACGCTCGCCCCCGCCGGTGAGCGGCGCACGGCGGCGATGAGTTCCTCAACCGCGGGCACGTGGTACGTGATCGTCGCCGAGATCGCGAGGACGTCGGCCCGCCGGTCCAGCACGGTGGCGACCACGCTCGGGGTGGGCGCATTGGCGCCGATGTAGAAAGTGTTCCAGCCCTCCATCTCAAAAAAATCCGTGACCATGCGCGCCCCGATTTCGTGGAGATCGCCGGCCACGCACGTGGCGACGAGCGTGCGACCGTTGCGTTCGTGGGAAAAAATTCTACCGTAGAGCTGCGACATGATGAGCTGCGTCGCAGCGGTGCAGTAGTGCTCCTGCGCAACGCTGATGCGATTGGTCTGCCACAGTCGCCCGATCTCGTAGAGCGCGGGCTGAAACACGTGCAGATAGATCGCCTTAACCGGGGTCTCGCGCTCGACGACGTCAAGGATCAGCTGGCTCGCGAGGTGACGCTCGCCGCGCATAAGGGCCGAAAGATATTGGTGGGCGAGTGCGGAGAGCGGTGCGTGGGTGCCGATCACCACGGGCAGGTCGGCCGGCATCGTGGGCATCGCTGCCAGCGCGGCGGTGAGGAAGCGCCCGGCCACCTCGAACTCTTCCGGTGCCAGCCGCTCCTGCAGCACACTCCGCAGGCGGGTGAAATGCGCCGCGAGATCCGCTTCGCCGATGCCGCGCTGCGCGAGCATCACTTTCACCCAGGCGACGTAGTCGGTGAACAGCGCGACATTCTCCGCGCTGATGGCTTCGGCCAGATACGAGAGATGATAACCGCAGTCCTGGCGGCATTTTTCGCGGCCGGCTTGGCCCCAGCGCAGCTCGAGTTCGGGATGAGCCTGGAACATCCGTGTGACGACTGCCCCGACGATCGCTTCACGTTGAGCGAGCAGTTTGTCGGCGACGAGTTGCGCGGACGTTTTCATGTCAGATCCCTCTGCCGCAATCTTCCGATGAAACGGGGTGACCGCCGCCCCACGAGCAATTCAAGGCGGCAGGTCGGCCCCAACGGGCGCGCACCAAACGTGATCGCGGCAAAAACCCGCTGAAGTAGGGCGGGTCCGGGTTCATCTGGATGCTCCATGGTCGGGCAATCAGGAGCAGACGTGCTCGAACTCGCGGATCTTGGTTTCGCCGGGGACAAGTTTGAGGCTCGCAGGGATTCCGCGATGCGAGTCGCGGTAAAGATGGCTGTGGTGCCAAGTCCGATAGCTCACGGCGTCGGTCCAAAACGTCACCAGCCAGATTTCGTCGGGCCGATCGAGCGGGCTGAGGACTTCCATGCGCACAAAACCGGCGGCGCCGTCGACCAAATGAGGGCGGCCGCGAAACGCCGCTTTCACCTCGGACGTCTTTTCGTTCGCGACCACGAATTTGCTAAGCGCGACGAAGGCCGGCGCAGTCGCCGCAGCTGCGGGCGGGTGGGCGGCAATTGGGGCGGCGCGCGCGGGGCGAAACGGGCAGGTGCCGGTGGGTGGGGCGTTCATGGTACCAATGTCGGGTTGGTTGCGCGAGGCGTCCCGGCGCAATTCTCATCCCCGGGGTTGAATATGGCCCTCCGTTCCGGAAGGCGCCATGGGGTCAAAACCCCACCGGTTAAATCGGCGCTAACCCTCGCGGGGAAACCCACCAATCGCCAAACAGATCGGGCCTGAAGAGATTAGCGAGGCAACGAGGTGCGGGCGGACGCACTTGGCGGAGCTATTCCCGTGGCCAACAGAAGTTACGGCGACATCCTCGCTGCCCCGCAGTCCCGCCATGAGGGACGATCGCGGGCAGCCGCAGGTTCCCGTGGCGCGCCTGATGAACCGTGGTGGAGCGCGGTATCCGCGACGCTCGTCTGAACCACAGTCTGCGGGAGAGTGGAACCCACGTTCACGGGACAGCAGCCCGTGCCACGGCTCAATCCGCCTCGAACCACTAGTGTAGTGTCCCACAAATAGGTGCCCATAAGTACTGGGTGGGCAGGATGGCTAGATGTCACGAAAAAGTCTGCCGGTGGTTTTGACGGACGCGGAAGTCATCCGCCTTGAGCAATGGATTCGCG
>JBDTJA010000136.1:0-2804 GCA_039936075.1 Opitutaceae bacterium
ACCTACACGGTTTACACCGTCAACGTCCACGGCTGGTTCTCGCTCGCGATGCTTGAGGAAGGTGTCGCCGAGGGTTCCGAGGTCGTTGTCGTCTGGGGCGAGGAAAACGGCGGCTCCAAGAAGCCCAGCGTCGAACGTCACGTTCAGACGAACGTCCGGGCCACGGTGTCCTATTCGCGCCTGAACGAATCGTCCTGATATGTGCCCGATCCATTCGCTCACGCTCATGGCTACGTCGGTAGCTACGAGCGTGAGCGAGTGGCCTCCGGTCGTTTTTCCACCAGACGATTATAGATCCGCCAGAATTTCTCCCAGTAATCAATCTGACGGACATTTAATTCCGGGTACCCGGCAACGCAGCAGCCGAGAAAGGGATGGTCCGTCGCTTGTTCGACCAGTCCCGCTCGGATGGGATTATCCAGAATATACTGGGCGACCGTTTGAAAAACACCGTGCTCGCGCTGTTGTCTTCGCAGCACGTGATCATGGGCTTGGTTCTGCCAGCGAGCCGGGCTGAGCGCGGCTTGCAGGTGCTTGCGCAGGAATTCGATCGCGAGCCGTTGATCGCTGTCGTCGTGCAGTCCCAGCCCGAGAAAATGAGCATGGTCGGGCATCAGCACATAGGTCGGGCAGGCGACCTGGTAGCGGGCGCAGATATGGAGAAGTGTCATCTGCCACGCTTGGTGAAAGGCTGGGGTCAACCAACCCGTGGCTCGGTCCTCGACGGTCAGGGTCCAGTGGACGAAAGCGCGGCCACGGTAGAATTCGTGGCTGAGACGCGGAAGGTGCCCTTTGTCCACTCGCTCACGCTCGCAGCTACGTTCGGAAGATAAGTCCATGGTGGCTGCGAGCGTGAGCGAGTGGCGGCCCTCCCAACGACACCGCCAGCGTAATATTTGCGACTCCGACGCGGGAGATGGCCCGATCCACTCGCTTACGCTCGTAGCTACCCGGGATATCCGAACGTAGCTGCGAGCGTAAGCGAGTGGCTTTCCTCAGGCCTTCACTTCCGCAAACGCTTCCATGCCGACGCACGAGCAAACCAGATTGCGGTCGCCGTAAACGTTGTCCACGCGCCCGACCGCGGGCCAGAACTTGCTGGCGCGGGTGTGCGCATCGGGAAACGCCGCGGTCTCGCGTGTGTAAGGATGATCCCAGTCCGTCGCGCAAACAGTGACCGCCGTGTGCGGCGCGTGCTTCAAGGGATTGTTAGCCTTGTCGGACTCGCCGCTCGCGACCGCGGCCATCTCGCCGTGGATGGCGATCAGTGCCTCGCAGAAACGATCGAGCTCGGACTTCGCTTCGCTTTCGGTCGGCTCGATCATGAGCGTGCCCGGCACGGGAAACGACATGGTCGGCGCGTGGTAGCCATAGTCGATCAGACGCTTGGCGACATCCTCGACCTCGAGACCGTGTATTTTCCACGGGCGAAATTCCAGGATGCACTCGTGGGCGACGAGATTGTTGGCGCCGCGGTAGAGCACGGGGAAACACGCCTCGAGCCGCTTCGCGATGTAGTTGGCATTGAGGATGGCGACCTTCGTGGCCTCGGTCAGGCCGTCCGGTCCCATCATGCGAATGTACATCCACGAAATCGTGAGAATGCTCGCACTGCCGAACGGCGCGGCGCTGACCGCCCCGAGATGCGCGCGGCTCTTGTCGGCCGGGAAGGGAGAGACGACCGCATGGCCCGGCAGGTAGGGCGCGAGGTGCGCCGCGACGCCGATCGGGCCCATGCCGGGACCGCCACCGCCGTGCGGGATGCAGAAGGTCTTGTGGAGATTGAGATGGCAGACGTCGGCGCCGATGTAGCCGGGCGAGGTCAGGCCGACCTGCGCGTTCATGTTGGCGCCGTCCATGTAAACCTGGCCGCCGTTCGCATGGATCGTGGCGCAGATGTCCTTGATGCTGCTCTCAAACACCCCGTGGGTGGACGGATAGGTGACCATCAACGCGGCGAGATCCTCGCGGTGCGCCGCGGCCTTGGCGTTGAGGTCGGCGACATCGATGTTGCCGTTGGCATCGCAGGCGACGGGCACCACCTTGAAGCCGCACATCGTGGCGCTGGCGGGATTGGTGCCATGGGCGCTGGTGGGAATCAGGCAGATGTTGCGCCGACCCTCGCCCCGCGACTCGTGGAACGCGCGGATGACGAGGAGCCCGGCATATTCACCCTGCGACCCGGCGTTGGGCTGGAGCGACACCGCCGCGAAGCCGGTGATCTCCGCCAGCCAGACCTCGAGGTCGCGAAAAAGTTTTTGGTAACCGCGAGTCTGCTCGACCGGGGCGAAAGGATGCATGCGGCTGAACTCGGGCCATGAGACCGGGAGCATCTCGCTCGTGGCGTTGAGTTTCATCGTGCACGAGCCCAGCGAGATCATCGAATGGCAGAGAGAAAGGTCCTTCGCCTCGAGCCGGCGGATGTAGCGCAGCATTTCGTGCTCAGTGTGGTAACGATGGAAAACGGTCGCGGTCAGAAAGGGGGTGGTGCGCCCGAGCGGCGCGGCGAAGTCGGCGGGCAAACTCTCCGTGGAGGCGAGCTTGGTTTCGCCGAAAAACGAGAGGATCTGCAGCACGTCCTCGATGGTCGTGGTCTCGTCCAGCGAGATGCCCACCGAGTAAGTGTCGCGTCGGCGGAGATTGAATTTCTTCGCCGCGGCGGCGGCATGGACCCGCTCGGCGGCCACGTTGGTGACGGTCAGGGTGTCGAAGGTCGGTTCGGCATTCACCTTCGCGCCGAGCATGGTGAGGCCCTTGGCGAGCAGGCTGGTGAGGAGTTTCACGCGCCGGGCGATTTGTTTCAG
>JBDTJA010000137.1:0-5397 GCA_039936075.1 Opitutaceae bacterium
GTTCAAGTCTTTACCGGGTTCCGACCCCAGATCGAGAACTGCTCCAGCTCCAGCACGGAGCCCGAGATCGGTCGCGACTCGTCGCCTAACCAATAAACCGCCGCCGCGGCGATTTCCTCTGGCGCAATCAGCTTGCCCGACGGCGCATAGAGCGCGGGGACTTTCGTGTACCAGTCGTCCGACGCCCCCTGCGCGCGCTGGGTCTCCTTTTCCCGCGGCGTCAGCACCCAGCCGATATTGAGATGATTGATTCGCACCCGATCCGTGCCGTGAGCGTTGGCGAGATTGCGCGACAGCGTCTGCAGCGCGCCTTTCGATGTGCTGTAATCCAAGAACGTCGCCTCGCCGCTCAGCGCGTTGACCGAGCCGATGTTGAGCACGCAGCCCTGGTTCGCCTTGAGCTGCGCGAACGCCGCCTGGATCAGGAAAATGGGCGCGCGCACATTGATCGCCATCGTCCGCTCAAACGATTCCACCGTCGTCGTGAGGATCGTCGTGCGCGGTACGATCGCGGCGTTGTTCACGATCGAGTCAATCCGCCCAAACGCCGTCAGCGCCGCCGCCGCAATCCGCGCCGGAGCCGCGGGATCCACCAGATCGTCAATGTGCAGCGCCGCTGCCGGACCGAGCTTCATCACGAGTTCCTCGCCCTCGGCGCGATTGATGCCATGGACCAGCACCCGCGCGCCCTCGGCCACGCCGCGCTCGGCAATCGCGCGACCGATGCCGGTCGTTGCTCCCGTGACGATGATGACTTTGCCTTTGAGCCGCATCGGGAACAAATGCGCGATCAGTGCGAAAGCGGGCCCGGTCCAACCGTCACCACGGTCTTGATCGAGTTGGCGATGAAGCACTGCTCATGCGCGAGCTGGTGCAGGCGGGTGTCCTCCGCCGCGTCGGGGCGCTTCTCGCCCGCATAGATGATTACCGGGTTGAGCACCACCGAGCTGATCCACGGTATGCCGTTTTCGCTCTTGGTCATGACTCCAATCGCTTCGTCGCGATAGCTCTCAATTGCATAACCCGCCCGTCCGGCCAGCCACAGCCAAGTCAGCATGTGGCAGCTCGAGATCGAGGCCACGAATGCCTCCTCCGGGTCCAGATTCGCGGGATTGGACCAAGGCACCGGCACCACGGTGGGTGAGGGCGAAGCCGGTACAGTAAGGCCGCCGTCGAACGTCCACGTGTGCTCGCGCGAGTAGCGCCCCTTGAGAAAGTCGGGGCCGCTGCATTTCCAATCAATGAGGGCTTTATGTTCTGACATGAGAGTTAGGTGGGCCGTGCGCTCCGCGCGCGGCAGAAGTTAATGCAATCATGTCGTTCGCAAGCTGTCGCGCGCGGAGCGCACGGCCCACCTTTTGGTTTGTTTTCTCGGGTGTCCTCATACCGGCAGCAGGACCGCTTTCACGATCTGACCGGAGTGCATTTTCTCAAATGCCTCCTGCCAGGCATCGAGCGGCCAGATGCCGCCGATGATCGGGCGGACGTCAAGCTGGCCCGAAGCAAGCAACGCGAGCACGCGTTCCCACACGGGCCAGTTGTGGCTGAAGCTGCCCTGCAGCGTGATGTTTTTTTGCACGAGCTGATCAAGGGAAAATCCCAGCGGCTGCGGACCCCAGCCCACCTTGCTGATCCAGCCATTCGGCCGAACCAGTTCCATCCCGATTCGCAGCGCCGCCGAGGCACCGGCCGCATCAATCACGCCGTCCACCCCCAGCCCATCGCGCGCCTGGGCCCACGCGGTGGCGTCGCCCACGATCACTTCGCAACCGTAGGCCTTGGCCACCTCGAGTCGCGTGCGGTCGCGCTCCAGCCCGACCAACGCCACTTGCGCGCCCGCCAACCGCGCCATCGCTCCGCAAAGAATCCCAATTGGACCCGGGCCCAGCACCAACACGCGATCGCCAGGCCGGATCCGCGCATTGTTGACCACCGCGTTGTAAGCCACGCAGCACGGTTCGGTCAGCGCCGCCTGCTCCATCGCCTGGCCATCCGGCACGCGGTGCAGGCAACGCGCGGGTACGCGGACAAATTTCGTCATCGCGCCATCGACTCCATAGCCAAAGCCGCGCCGCGTGGGATCGAGATTGTAGAGGCCTTCGCGGCTGAGCGGGCTATCTGGATCGATCACGGCCGCCGTTTCGCTCACCACCCGGTCTCCTTCTTTCCAGTTCTTCACGTCGCGGCCCACCTCCGCGACGCGTCCGCCGAACTCGTGCCCGAGCACCACCGGATAATTAACCTTCCAGCTATGCGTGCCCGTCCACTGGTGCAGGTCGCTGCCGCAGACGCCGACCGCTTCGACGGCGAGAATGACGTCGTCCGACCCCGATTCGGGCCGGGCAAATTCCCGCAGCTCCACACTGAGGGCTTCCGGCGCGAAATTAACGACTGCGGGAATTTTCATCATTTCTTCTTTCCCACCACCACATCGCCGTAGCCATGCACGCGTTCGCAGATGATCCGCAGCGTGCCCTCCAGATTCCCATCGGCCGTGCGAAACGCATCCGCATCCACCGCCAGCGGCGCCCCGATCACCACCAGCGGAGCCCCGTATTCCGGGGTTCGCACCGCCTGCTCCAAGGTCAATCCGCCCACCGCCTGCACCGGAATCCTGACCGCGTTCACCACGTTGCGCAATTGATCGAGCGGACTCGGCATCCGCCGCCCACTCGCTGCGATCCCGCGGCGTTCGTCGTATCCGATGTGGTGCACCACAAAATCGCAGCCGAGATCCTCCATAAGTTTCGCGCCTGCCACCATGTCGGGACAACCGAGGTTGTCGCCCATCACCTTGATGCCGTGGTCGCGCCCCGCCTTGACGACACATTTGATCGTTTCCTCGTGGGCCCGCGCCATCACGACGACATGCGTCGCGCCCGCCGCCGCCATCATCTCCGCCTCGAGATAACCGCCATCCATCGTCTTCAAGTCCGCCACGATCGGCACGCCCGGGAATCGCTCGCGCAACGCTCGCACACCATGCAGGCCTTCCGCGAGAATCAGGGGTGTTCCCGCCTCGAGCCAGTCCACCCCCGCCCGCCGTGCCATCGCGGCTGTCGCGAGTGCCTCGTTGATGTCCGTCAGATCGAGCGAAATCTGCACAACGGGGCGCATGGGGTGACCCAGAGTTGGCGGCACCGGCCCCAGGGTCAAGCTGCCCGGGCTTCCGGCGGTGATACTGCTTCGGATTGCGAGAAGCCCGCGCAGCGAACGAGTACCGTTCTGCCATAAGCCGACCGGGCGAGGGCGGATGCATTCCGGCAAGGGGCGCCTTCAAACCCGGGTCGTCAGGTTGAACGACCTGATAAATCCAGCGGACTCCGTCTAAGCCCGCTACGGATTCTCACGGGATCCTTCGCGAGTCCAAGTATGACAATCGCTGAATCCCAGCCTCGATGACGCTCGAAAGCTGGAAGCCCCACCCGCCGACTTGATGTTTTCTTGATGCACATGGGCCCGCGCTTGATTAGGCGCCCGCTGCGGGAAGTGCGATACTCCGCGCCGTGAACTCCGACTCCGCCCTGCTGGCGCTTACACTGGCCTTTTTCGTCCTGGCCGCCGCCTACGCGTTTTTCTGTAAGAAAATCCGCTGACCACGGCACCCCCTCCCGTCGCTCACCAACCTTCCCTCCGCTATGGAAAACATCGTCATCGGCCTCCTTGCCCTCGCCGCCCTGCTCTACCTCATCGCCGCCGTCCTGTGCCCAGAAAAGTTCTAACCGGCTCCCGCCATGAACCCTCCCAACGCCTGGTTCCAACTCGCGCTCTTCGTGAGCGCGCTGCTGCTCCTCACCAAGCCGCTCGGCCTCTTTCTCGTCCAAGTGCTCGACGCCCGTGGACGTACCTGGCTGGACCCGATCATCAAGCCGTTCGAGCGCCTGACCTACCGCTTCTGCGGCATTAATCCCGCGAATGAACAGGGCTGGATAGGCTACGCGCTGGCGGTACTCGCCTTCAGCTTCGTGGGCCTGCTGTTCACCTATTTCATCCTGCGCTATCAGGCTCTACTTCCGCTCAACCCGCAACACCTAGCGGGCCTATCGCCCCAATTGGCCTTCAACACCGCGGTGAGTTTCACCACCAACACCAACTGGCAGAGCTACGGGGGTGAGGCGACGATGTCGTATTTTTCCCAGATGGTGGCGCTGACGGTACACAACTTCACGTCGGCCGCCGTCGGCATCGCCGTCGCCGGCGCCCTCGTCCGCGGCATCGCCCGTCAAACCGCCCAGACTATCGGCAACTTCTGGGTCGATACCGTGCGCGTCACTTACTACCTGCTCGCGCCGATCTGCATCGTCTTTGCTCTCTTCCTCGTCTCGCAGGGGACTATCCAGAATTTTAAGCCATACACCGTCGCCCAGACCTACGAACCCAACACCATCCAGGTCGCCAGGACAGATGCCAAAGGCGCGCCAGTCTTCGCCGCCGACGGCAAGACGCCCGCCATGATCGACCAAAGGGTCGACACCCAGACTATTGTGCAGGGCCCCATGGCCTCGCAGGTGGCGATCAAGCTGCTCGGCACGAACGGCGGCGGCTACTCCAACGCCAACGCCGCCCATCCCTTCGAAAATCCCACGCCGCTCTCCAACTTCTTTCAGCTGCTCGCGATCTTCGCGATCCCGAGCGCCCTCACCTACTATCTCGGCCGCGTCGTCAAAAACCAGCGTCACGGCTGGGCCGTGTGTGGTGCCATGTTCGCGCTCTTCTTCGCCGGCGTCCTCGCCTGCTGGAAGGCCGAAGCTGTCGGCAATCCGATCCACCAGAAACTCGGCGTCGCTGCGGCTGACGGCAATATGGAGGGCAAGGAGGTGCGTTTCGGCATCTTCAACTCCGCCCTCTTTGCCACGGTAACGACCGACGCCTCCTGCGGTGCGGTCAACGCCATGCACGACTCGTTCACGCCGCTGGGCGGACTCGTCCCGCTGTTCAACATGGAGACCGGTGAGGTCATCTTCGGCGGCGTCGGCGCCGGCCTCTACGGCATGTTGATCTTCGTGATCCTCGCCGTGTTTATCGCCGGTCTGATGGTCGGCCGCACGCCCGAATACCTCGGCAAAAAGATCGAGGCCTACGACGTGAAGCTCGTCATGATGGTCCTGATGGTCCTGGCCGCGACAATCCTCGGCTGCACCGCTTGGGCCAGCGTGAGCGCCTGGGGCCAGGCCGGACTCAACAACGCCGGACCTCACGGCTTCAGTGAAATGCTCTACGCCTACAGCTCCGCCGTCGGCAACAATGGCAGCGCCTTCGCCGGCCTCACCGCCAATCCTGCCGATAGCAACCCGCACTGGGATGTGACGCTCGGTATCGCGATGCTGGTGGGCCGCTTCCTGATGATCGTCCCGATCCTCGCCCTCGCCGGCAATCTCGCCAGCAAGCGCCTCGTAC
>JBDTJA010000138.1:0-6849 GCA_039936075.1 Opitutaceae bacterium
GGCGGCCGGTGACCGTCTGCTGCGCGACGGCCGGTTCGACCTCGTTTATTTTTCGACCACCCAATTCATCGTGACGGCCCTCGGCCGGCGCTGGCTGAATCGTTACGGCGTGCCTTTCGTCGTGGATATCCAGGACCCGTGGCGCACCGACTATTACGAGCGTTCTGGCGCACCGCCGCCGCCCGGCGGATGGAAGTACCGCTTTGCGCGCCGACAGGCCGCCCAGCTCGAGGAACGGTCCTGGCGCGACGCGGCCGGTTTCGTGAGTGTAAGCGAAGACTATCTCACGCAACTCCGCGCGCGCTATGCCTGGGCCGGCACCACCCCATCCGCCGTGATACCATTTGGAGCGCCCGAGACGGATTTAGCGTTTGTCCGCCACCACGTCGAAATCGTTCCTGCCTTCGTGCGCGAACCGGGCGCCGTGCACCTGGTCAGCGTTGGCGCCGTCGGCCCCATCATGCGCACCGCGCTGGAGCTGCTTTTCGCCGGCGTCCGAAATTTGCGTACGCTTGATCCAACCGCCGCTGCGCGCCTGCGGCTGCATTTCGTCGGCACCAGCTACGCGTCTCGCGAACGGGCGGAATCATCCGTGTTGCCCGTGGCGCAGGCGTGCGGCGTGGCGGATTGCGTGCGCGAGGAACCGGGACGCGTCGGCTACTTCACCGCCATCCAAACCTTGCTCGCGGCCGACGCCGTGCTGATCCCCGGCTCTAACGACGCCGCTTACAACCCCTCCAAAATCGCCACTTGCTTCCTCGCCGAAAAACCCACCCTCGCGCTGACGCCGGCTGGTTCGGCGCTCGAGCACGCGGTCCGCGAACTCTCCTTTGCCACCGTGGTCACATGGCCCGCGCCGGACGGCGTTTCACGCGTGACGGATTTTCTGCGCGCAATGCTTGATCCGGCCGCCCCGACGCCCGCGCCCAATCGCAACCTCGCCCTTTTCAACTCCCGTCACACGGCGCGCGCCCGCACCCAGCAACAATGCGCGCTCTTCGATCGCGCCATGGCGGTTGCCCAACCAAAGGATCCGTCGTGAAACGCCGGCTCATTGTGTTGGCCTTCGCTGCGGCGGCATTTTTCGCCGGCATTTATTTCCAGCATCGCTGGCCGATCGGTCGTCTGCTCCACGGGTCCCATGACCATCCCACCCCCGCCCCAGTCACGCTCGCCGACCTGGCCCAGCTCACGCCGACGCGGCGACTGGTCCTCGTCGTTGCCGGACAATCCAACGCCGCCAATTACGGCGCAACCCGCCGCGCCGCGGGCGCGGGAGTTTATGCCTTTGCGAATCAAAGAGTGTATGTCGCTATTGATCCTCTGCCCGGCGCGGACGGCGCCGGTGGCTCGATCTGGTCGCGCTTGGGAGCCAAGCTGATGTTAACCGGCCGCTACGATGCCATCCTCATCGCGACAGTCGCCCAAGGGTCGACCCGCGCCGAGGATTGGGCGCCCGGTGGGCGCCTCCACCGGCAGTTGACGGCCACCTTGGAACAACTCTCTGCCGCCGGATTGCCCGCGAATTTTCTCCTTTGGCAGCAGGGCGAATCAGAAGCGGCGTCGGCCACCGCGTCGGGTCGCGATTACACCATCGCGCTGCGTGAGCTGCTCGGTTCGGTCCGCGCCGGTTCGCCTGCCCTGACGTTCGTCGCGGCTGATTCCACGTATGGCGCGAGTGCCACGATCAACGATCAAATCCGTCAGGCCCAACGCGCACTCGCGCGGCTGCCGGGCGCCATCGCGGGTCCGAACCTCGACGATTTGGGCGAAGCTTTCCGGCGCGATGGCATTCACTTCAACGACCGCGGTCTCTCTGCCGCGGCGGAACTTTGGTTCCAGGCCCTCCAGCCTGCGCTGCCTCAGGCCTCCGGAAAGCCACCAGCCACATGAGTTCGTCCCGCATTGCCAATTTGGACGGGATCCGCGGCATCGCCATTCTCATGGTGCTCCTCGGCCACACTGCGCAAAATTACCAGCCGCTCAACGAGGTCGCCCGCCGCTGGCTGATGGTGTTCGCGAATTCGTCCGGCGGCGTGCGGCTGTTTTTCGTGCTGAGCGGCTACCTGATCACCGGTTTGCTGCTGCGCGAATACCCCCGCACGTCCACGCTTGCGCTCGGAAATTTCTACTGGCGACGCATCGTGCGCATCTTTCCCGCGTTCTACGTTTTTCTGGCCGCAGTTTACCTTTTGAGCCTGTGCTCTCCGACCGAACCCTCCGCCGGCGCGTGGTTCGCCGCAGCCACCTTCACGTGGAATTATGGATTCCTCTGGATGACTGTTTCCCCCGCGCTCCACTGGAACCTCGGCCACTTGTGGACCTTGGCGCTGGAAGAGCAGTTTTACCTCGTGTGGCCTCTGATCCTCCTGCTCGCCCGGCCGCGCCGCGCGTTCTGGGTCGCGGTGGCGTTGATCGCTTGGTGTCCGCTTGCGCGCGTGGCCACGTATTTTATCTTCCCCGCCGAACGCGGCTACATCGGCATGATGGCGCATACCGCGATGGACAGCCTCATGGTCGGTTGCGCCGTAACGTTGCTCATGCAGTCGCCGGCGTGGCGGACCAAACTCCTGCACGCCGGCGCAACCCTCGCTGGAGTTTCGACGGTCTGGCTGCTGCTCATTTCGCCGGTCGTCGGTGAACTCGTGCATGGGTTCCCCGCGGTGGCGGGCCTCACGCTGGATGCAATCGCCGCCGGCGGCGTCATTGCCTGGGTCCATTATGGCTCTTTGCCTGGGGTGGATGCTTTCCTCGGCCGCGGCCTCCTGCCCATCCTCGGAGTCATCTCCTACAGCCTTTATCTCTGGCAGCAACTGTTCCTCTCGCCCAGCGGTCCGCTCGCTTCCGGCCGGGTGCTCTGGCCTTGGTTGGGGGCGCTCGCCGCGGCCACGGCCTCGTACTGGCTGGTGGAGCGGCCCACTCTCCGGTTTAAGGACTACTGGGTCCGCGCGCGCACCGCCGTCACCCTCCCCTCCGTATGAACCCGCGTCACCAACGCCTATCCCTTGATCGCTACGCGCGGATCGGTGACCTCACGGGCAGCGTGCAGCGAGTCCTGCAGCGGATGTTTCTTCCTCTGGCCATCGTCCTCTTGGTGATTTCTGGCGGGCTGCTGGCCACCCACAATCCGGGAACCATGGCATTTGTGCAGATCGCCATCGGCACGATCGTTCTGCTGGCCCTCTGGCGGGCGAATGGCATTGGCCTGCCGCTCATCCCCCTGATCGCGTTGCAAAATCTCATCATCTACGGCCTGCCCATCGTCATCGGGCACGAGGTCATTTACCTCTATCCCGAAAGTTTTGTAACCCAGGCAGGCTTTGAAGTCCTGCTGTTCAGCGGTGGACTCGCGGTGTCGTGGCGAATTTCCATGGGCCTGATGCAACCCGCCTCGCCGTTGTCCTACGCGCTCCGCGGCTTGAAACAGGACGGCACGGTGCGGCTGACCCGACTGGGGTTCACGCTCATCACATTGTCGTCACTTTACTTGCTCTGTCAAAGCCTGGGCTTGCTGGACGCGATCCTGAACCTGCTGCCCGCCGGTAGCACCTCGCTCGTCGCTCCGCTCGTCTCGGCGACGGCGACCTGCGGATTTTTCCTGGTGTCCATGTTCATTGGTACCGGGCATATTTCACCGCTAGGCCGGATCATCTTCTGGAGCCTGCTCATGGTCAGCTGCCTCATCAGCGCCTCGGGTTTCCTGCTCTCGGCCACCACGACCCTCGTGGCTTCGGTCCTGATCGGCCTTTTCTGGGGCTCCGGCCGGCTGCCGTGGAAATACCTCACCGTCGTGCTGCTGGTGCTGGGATTTCTTAACCTCGGCAAGTTCACCATGCGGGAACGCTATTGGGGCGAGAGCGGCGAACTGGAGATCGCCATCACCCTCGGCCAGATGCCGCGTTACTATGCCGAGTGGGCTGAGGCGAGCTACGCCGCCCTGTTGCCGGCCGACCAGGAAAGCCTGTCCTCGCGGTTCAGGGATCCCGCACCAAAGGGCCAAAGCCTGCTCGAGCGCGTCAACAATCTCCAGAACCTCCTCTTCGTCATCGATGCGGTCGAGGTGGGCCACATTGCCCCGCTTCACGGTGCGACCTATTCGCTCATCCCTCCTTTGTTCGTCCCGCGCATTTTCTGGCCGGACAAGCCCCGCACCCACGAGGGTCAGATTCTGCTCAACGTCCATTTCGGCCGCCAGGAGATGGACGCCACCGCGCAGACCTATATTGCCTGGGGACTGCTGCCCGAAGCCTATGGAAATTTCGGCGCCATGTACGGTGCCCTCTTCCTGGGAACCATCATGGGGATTTTTTCCGCCGCCCTCGAAAATTTCACCAAAAACAAGCTGCTCATCTCGCTGGAGGGATTCATTTCCTTCATGATCCTACTCGGCATGATGGGCTCGTTTGAAATGGTCGCCAGCGTGCTCCTCACCGCGATCTTTCAGTCCGCCGTGGTGCTCGTCCTCGCGACGTTGCCCTTTGTCGAGCGCACCGTGTTAAAACGCCCTGGCACCTTGGCCGCCTGACGTATGTCCCACCGGCTCGCCGTGGTGCTTTCGCACCCCACCCAGTATTATAGTCCGTGGTTCCGCTGGCTGCGGACCCACACCGTCCTCGAGTTTCGGGTGTTTTACCTTTCGGAAATCGGCGTCACCGCCCAGCGCGATCCCCAGTTCCTCACCACCTTCCAGTGGGATGTGGACCTGCTGTCCGGTTACGACCACGAATTCGTGCCGAACATTGCTCGCCGGCCCGGCACCGACCACTTCTGGGGCCTGCGCAATCCCACCCTGACCGCGCAGCTCTCCGCCTGGTCGCCTGATGCCGTGCTGCTTTTCGGTTACGCCTACGCCAGCCACCTGCGCGTGGTCACCTGGGCCCGCCGCCGACGCGTCCCACTCATCTTCCGCGGCGATTCCCATTTTCTCGGCCGGGCCGCGCCCAGCGGATTCCGCGGATTCCTCCTCCGGCAGCTCTATCGCCGCTTCGCCGCCGTGACCTACGTGGGCCGCGCCAATCGGGACTACTTCGCATCCCTGGGTGTGCGTCCTGAAAAAATGTTCTTCGCGCCTCATGCGGTGAATGACGCTCTCTTCGATCCCGCCGCTCCCGGGCTTCCTGCCGCCGCGAGCGCGCTCCGAACCCAACTCGGCCTGATGCCCGACACGCGCATCGTCCTCTTCGCCGGCAAGTTCGTCGCCGCCAAACAGCCTCGCGAATTGCTCGAGGCCTACCTCGCGGTCTACCGCCCCGGCACCGCACTCGTGTTCGTCGGCGATGGTCTCGAAAAGGCCGCGTTGCAGGAACGCGCCCACTCGGCCCCCGCGGGCTCCGTCCATTTCCTGCCTTTCGCCAACCAAAGTGAAATGCCGGCGCGCTACCTCCTCGCCGATGTCTTCGCGCTGCCGTCACGCGGACTCTACGAAACGTGGGGTCTCGCCATCAACGAGGCCATGCACCTCGGCCGGCCTTGCCTCGTCAGCGACCGCGTCGGCTGCCAGCAGGATCTCGTGACCGATGGCGAAACCGGCTGGGTGTTCTGCGCCAATGATGCCGCTTCGTTGTGCGCCAAGCTTGCGGTCGCTCTATCCGTCGATCTTGCGCCGTTCCAATCCCGCGTCGCCACCCGGATCGCTGGTTACACCTACGCGCAAACCTCCGCCGGGCTGCTCGCCGCCCTCGCCAGTCTGCCGCCGCCCCGCGCATGAATATCACCGTCGTCATGGGATTTTTTCTGCCGATGCCGCCGGCAGCCGGGGGTGCGACCGAAAAGTCCTGGCATGAGCTCGCGCTCGAACTCGCCCGTCGTGGACATGAGGTCATCGTCATCTCCCGCGAATGGTCCGGCTGGCCCGATCGCGAAACCCGGGACGGTGTGAAATACATCCGTCTTCGCGGCCACGATCACACGCCGCGTCTCGCCATGAATCTCTGGATCGATTTCTGGTGGAGTCTGCGCGTTTGGCGCGCGCTGCCGCCCGCCAACATCACCGTGGTCAACTGTCTCGCCCTGCCGGTCTGGCTCGGTTGGCTGCGCGGTTCCGCGGGCCGCCTCGTGGTCATGCCCGGTCGCATGCCGAAGGGCCAATATCGTTTCTATCGCCGGCTCGACCGCGTACTTGCCGTCAGCTCGACCGTCCGCGATGCCGTGCTTGCGGAAAATCCCCGCCTCGCCGGGATCACGCGAATTTTAGGTTACCCTATTCGATGGCATGAACTCTCCCGCGCTCGCTCCGAGCTTTCGGCCTCCGGACCGTTGACCATCGGCTATATCGGCCGAATTCATCGCGAGAAGGGTCTGGATCTCCTCGTCGCCGCCCTCAGCCAGCTGGTCAAGATCCCCGGACTTCCCGCTTGGCGCGTGATTTTGTGCGGCCCGTCCAGCGTGGAGCAAGGCGGCTCTGGCGCGGACTACGCGCGCCAGTTGGAACAATCACTTGCCACCGCGCTTCCCGCCAAAACCTTCGAGATCCGTCCCGCCGAATTTGCCCCTGACCGGCTCGCCGCTCTCTATGGCAGTCTCGACGTTTTCTGCTATCCGAGCCTCGCCACGCAGGGTGAAACGTTCGGCGTTGCCGTCGTGGAGGCCATGGCCGCGGGTGCGGTGCCGGTCGTCTCGGATCTGCCGTGCTTCGGAGACTTCATTCGTGACGGTGAAAACGGCGACGTCTTCGATCACACCGCGCCGGATGCGGCGGCGCGTTTGTGCGCCGCCCTGACGCAACTGCTGATCGATCCCGCCCGTCGGACCCGCCTCGCGGCCGCCGCTCGCACTGACGCCCGCCAGTACGATTTTCCCGTCTTCGCCGATCGTCTACTGGAGGATTTTTCGACGTTGAAGTGACCACCG
>JBDTJA010000139.1:0-8088 GCA_039936075.1 Opitutaceae bacterium
GTTAAACAGGAGGGAAGCCATTTTCGGATTAAGCGCGAAGACGCGAAGACGCGAAGGACGGAGCAAGGAAATCCAAAACCAATTCTTTTTGGCTCGAACTTGGCGACTTCGCGTCTTTGCGCTTAAACAACTTCATGAATTTTAGTGGGCGTTGCCGTGCTCGGCGGCGGCTTTTTTCTTGTCCCACTTGAAATGCTCGTCCGGCAGCGTGCCGCCGAGCTCGTAGAGCCGATCCTTGTGGTTGACCATCTCGGCGCGGGTGTAGCCGGACATCGAATATTGGTTCTGGAGGAAAATCGCCTCCTCGGGGCAGACTTCCTGGCATAGGCCGCAATAGATGCAGCGGAGCATGTCGATGTCGAAGGCCTTCGGGGCCTTCTCAACCTGGGCGGTGGGCGCGTCGGCAGGAATCTCGCCGGGCGTGATGCGGATCGCCTTGGGCGGGCAGACGAACTCGCAGAGCTGGCAGGAAACGCACTTCTCGCGGCCATTCGGATCCTTCACGAGCGTCGGCACGCCGCGATAGCCCGGCGGAATCGCCGGCCGCTCCTCGGGATATTCAAGCGTCTCGGACGGCTTGAGCAGTCGTTTGAAAGTGGTCTTCAGGCCGCTCAGGATCGCCGGCACATAGGTGCGCTCGGCGAGGGAGAGGGGTTTGCGTTCGAGAATGATGATGGCCATGACAGTGTCGGATTAAGCGCGATGACGCCAAGGCGCGAAGCTCGAACCAAACGAAATTGAGTTCGAATTTCTTTGCTCCGGCCACTGCGCCTTCGCGTCTTTGCGCTTAAAAATTTTCATTTCTGGATGAACGCGATGGCGAGCGCGTAGAAGATCAGGTTGGCGATGGCGAGGGGCAGGAGCTTCTGCCAGCCGAGTTTCATGACTTGGTCATAGCGGAAGCGCGGGACCGTCCAGCGCACCCACATGAACACGAAGATCAGCGTGAGCACCTTGCCGAGAAAGATCGCGATGGACACGAGACCGACAAACAGCGGGTGCAGCGTGACCGCCGCGCCGGTGAGGTGGTGCAGCCAGACGATGAAATCCGCGAGCGAGATCCATGGCAGCGGATTCCAGCCGCCCAAAAACAACAGCGTGAACACCCCCGAACCCACCAACATGTGCGAATATTCCGCCACGAAGAAGAGCGACCACTTGAACGCGCCATATTCCGTGTGAAAACCGCCAACGAGATCGGCCTCGGATTCCGGCATGTCGAACGGTTGACGGTTCGTCTCGGCGAAGAGGGACACAAGAAAAACGGCCGCTGAAACCGGCATCAGCATGACAAACCACGTCCCACCCCAGAAACCCGGCAGGCTCTGGAACTCGACGACCTTGGCGAGGCTCATCGTGCCGGGTGTGCCGGGAGCGTTGATCCACAGGAAAACCGGGACCACGGAGAGCGTCATCGAGAGCTCATACGAGATGAGCTGCGCCGACGCCCGCACGCCGCCGAGGAACGGGTATTTGGAATTGGAGGCCCAGCCGGCGAGGATCAGCGAGTAAACGCCAAGCGAGGACACGGCGAAGACCGCGAGCAGGCCGATGTCCACATTGGCCAGCACGAGCGGAATGGCGATGCCGCCGTCCAAATAGGCGCCAAAGGGCACGACGGTGATCGTCGAGAGCGCCGGCATCATCGCGATCGCTGGCGCCAGCATGAAGTAGAGCTTGTTCACGTGGCCGGGCACCGGCTCCTCCTTGAACAGGAACTTCGCGCCGTCGGCCATCAGGTGAAACACGCCGAGACGCTGCAAAAATTTGCCCAGAAACGGAATGTACGCGAACCACGGCACGATCGCACGATTCGGACCGGGCCGGCCTTGGATCCAGGCGGAGACTTTACGCTCCGCCAAAGAACACATCCCGGCCAGCGGGAAAATGACCATGATCACCACGAGGCCCTTGATGAGGCCTTGCACGACGGGGTTAAGATTGGACCAGAGTTCGATCATGGCGGCGCGTCAGGTCAAGCGGTCGCAGCGGCAAGCTGGGCGGGTTTGTAATGAAGCGTCTCGCCCTCGGCGAAGGGTAGCGCGGCCCACGGCGTGGCGTCCAGCTGCTGGCCGGTCTCGGGGAGATTGGCGAAGGTCATCGTGCCGAATGCCGGGATTTCCGTGGCGAGGGATTTCCAGAGAGCGTTGAGGTCCGCTGGAAACGCCGCGCTGCCGGTGACGGCGGTCAGCTTGGTGAGCACCACGAGATCATCGGTCGCGCCCTCCTTTGCCGGGACGGCTTTGTGAAACTTCTGCAGACGGAACTGCTGGTTCACGAAGGTGCCGCTCTTCTCGAACACCGTCAGCGTGGGCAACACCACCTTGGCCGCGGCACTCGTGGGGTTGGCGTGGGTACCGAGATAAACGACGGAAATTTTCGCCAGCTGCGTCGCGTTCAGACCGGCGGCGAAGAGATCTTCACCCACGGACACCACGGTCTTCACCTTGCCGGCATCAATCGCGGCGCCGAGCTCGGTGAGCTGGGCCGCCGGCAGCGCGGAGATAAGGCCGGTGAGGAGCGCGCCCCGGACGTTCGGGTTGCGGTCGGCCGAGACCAGAATCTTGTCACCCTGCCCCACCCGGCTGACCAGCTGCGTCGAGGCCTTGAGCGAGTCCGCGAGTTTCCTGGTGAGGAACTGTTCCTCGACCGAACTGCGGCCGGAGCCGACGACGGCGACGGAACCGGCATTGAACAACTCGGCGGCGGCGTTGATCGCGATGTCGAGCGCGCTGTCCGTGCCGTTGATCTTCACGCCGCTCAGACGGTCCGCCGCGGCCACGGACTTGTAGAGCGTGCGACCGCTGTCGGCCATCCACGTGTCGTTCACGTCATCATTGCGACGCGGCGTGACGCGGTAAATCGCACCCTCGCGCGACCAGACCACGGTGTTGGCGCCGGCGCTCGACTCGGTGTCGATCGAGTTCGTCTGTTTGAGAAACCAGACACGCATCTTAAAGCGAAAATCCGTGCTCGTGAGTGCGCCGACGGGACAGATGTCGACGGTGTTGAGCGAGTAATTGTTCTCGAGGTTCTTGCCGGGGAAACAGGTCAGCGTGGAGTAGCTGCCGCGATCGATGAAGCCGAGCACGTCGTCCTTCGCGATCTCCTTGCAGAAGCGGATGCAACGCGAGCAGAGGATGCAGCGCTCGTCGTCGAGCATGACGCGCGGCCCGAGCAGCGTGCGCTTCGGCTTCACGTTCTTGTGCTCGATGAAGCGCGAATAACCGCGGCCGTAACCCGTGGCCTGCTCCTGCAGCTTGCACTCGCCGGCCTGGTCGCAGATCGGGCAGTCAAGCGGATGATTGATGAGGAGGAATTCCATCACGCCCTCGCGGCAATCCTTCACCTGCGCGGTCTGCGTGCGAACATGCAGGCCATTCGAGGCGTTGGTCGCGCAGCCGATCTGCGGACGCGGGATCCAGTTGATCTTCTGCTTGCCCGTCGCCGGATCCATGACCGGCGCCTTCGTGGCGGGATCGACGGCCGGCAGGCCCATTTCGATCAGGCACATGCGGCAGTTGCCGACGACGGTGAGCTTCGGGTGATAGCAATAATAGGGGACGTCCACGCCGGCCAGCCGGGCGGCCTCGATCACATTCGTGCCCTTGGGCACGGCGATCTCCTTGCCGTCGATGTTGACGGTGACGAGCTAGGGTTTGGCGGTGGCGATCATCAGGAAAGAAAAATGAGTTGCCCGCGAATTACGCGAATGAACGCGAATTATCCGGAAGGCTTTTTAGATTCGTGGGCATTAGCGTGATTCGCGGGGAAACTCAGACGAGTTCGACGGTGCCGCCGGGCTTGCCCGATTTCTTGGCCTCGGCGTAGCCCTTGAATTCATCGCCGAACTTCGCGACGTAGCTCTGCGTCGGCCACGCACAGGCCTCGCCGAATGCACAGATCGTCCGGCCGGCGATCTGGTCGGCAACGGATTTGAGCAGCTGGCCGTCCTCCGGACGAGCTTCCCCGAGAACCATGCGGGAGGAAATCTTCTTCATCCACTGCGAGCCTTCGCGGCACGGGGTACACTGGCCGCAGCTCTCGTGGGCGTAGAACGCGTTGATGTTCGCCAGGGCCTCGACCATGTTGACGCTGTCGTCCATCACGATGACGCCGCCGGAGCCGCCCATCGTGCCGATCATGCCGAGCGAATCGAAATCCATCGGCACGTCCTCGACGGCCCAATCGTAATCGACCATCTCTCCGCCGACCTTGCGCTTGCCCTTGAAGCGCTCGCCAAACTTCAAAATCTTCGCGGACGAACCGCCCGGAATCACCGCCTTGAACGTGCGGCCTGGCAGCGGACCACCGCAGACCTCGTTGAGCAACTGGCCCATCGTGACCTTGCCGACTTCGAATTCGTAATAGCCGGGTTTTTGCACGTGGCCGCTCACGCAAAGAATACGGGTGCCGGTGTTATTGGGCGTGCCGATCTTCGCATACTCTGCACCGCCGATGTCCGCGATGTACTTCACGTGGCAGAGCGTCTCGACGTTGTTCACGATCGTTGGGCACTGATAGAGACCGAGGACCGCAGGGAAATACGGCGGCTTGATGCGGGGGTACGGGCGCTTGCCTTCGAGCGACTCGATCAGGCCCGTTTCCTCGCCACAAATGTAGGCGCCCGCGCCGCGGTGGACGTAGATTTCGCAGCTGTAGGTTGAGCCGAGGACGTTCGGGCCGACGAAATTAGCAGCGCGCGCTTCGGCGATCGCCTGCTCGAGGATGCGGGCGCCGTGCGGAAACTCGCCGCGAATGTAGATGTAGGCCTGCTTCACGTTGTTCGCGAAGCAGGTGATCATGATGCCCTCGATCAGCTGGTGCGGATCCTGGTGCATGATGTAGCGGTCCTTGAATGTGCCGGGTTCGGACTCATCGGCGTTGACCACGAGGTAGATCGGCTTGCCGCTCTTGCGATCGAGCAGTGACCACTTCACGCCACACGGAAACCCGGCACCGCCGCGACCGCGCAGGCCGGACTTCTTGACCTCGTCCACCAGTTCCGCCGGCGGACGGGCATAGGCGCGCTTCATGACTTCGTAGCCACCGTTCTTCACGTAGCAGGCAAGGTCATTGGTATAACCAGGCTCGTCGATGTGCTGGAAGATGATGCGGCGTTGGGCGGGAGCGGGCATGTCGGAGAAGCGGTGAGCAGTAAGCTTTAAGCGATGAGCGGCGTCAGACTTCGACGACGTCGTTCAAGGTGAATTCCAAGCCGCCGGTCCATTTGGCGACGAGGTTGTAAACTGCCGCCGCGATGAGCCCGCCCAAGAAGCCGAACACACCGTAGATGACCGGGAGAAACAGCGCTCCCATCCCAAATATGAAGCCCATCGGAATCGCGGTACCGCTCTGGCGCGCCGCCGCCGCCACCCCGGCACCCGCGAGCATCAGGAAGGGAACCGCAATACAGGCGAGGAGCGCATAGAGCACTCCGAGGACTACGCCCGCCTTCACAGGCGAGATTCGGGTCAGGGCTTTTTTCATGGGGTAGAAATCAGCGGCGGACGCCGGCCTCCTGTTTGATCTGGTCGCTCAGTTGCTTCGCCTTCGCGGCGTCCACTTTCTCGTGAAGCTCGTCATCAATCATCACCACGGGCGCGGTGCCGCAGCTCGCGAGGCACTCGACGAACTCGACCGTGACCTCGCCATCGGGCGAAACCTCGCCGAGGTGCGTGTTGAATTCCTTCTCGAAGGTCGCGCACGTTTTGTAGCCGCCCATCAGCGCGCACGAGAGCGTGCGGCAGACCTTGATATGCCGGCGGCCAATCGGTTCCTGCCGGAACATCGGGTAGAACGTCACCACCTCGTACACGTTGATTGGCTGCAACTCGAGTTTCGCCGCGACCCACTCAATGGCCTCGTTCGAAATAAAGCCGACGTCCTCCTGGACGAGGTGCAGCAGCGGCAGCGTGGCGCTCCGCTTCGTCGGGTAATGCGGAATGACCTCGTCGATCTTCGCAAGTGTGGCGGGTTTGAGATTCATCAGGCGAAAATCCTTTGCCCGCGAACGACGCGAATAAACGCAAATAATTCCGGATTTGAGGATTTGAAATTCGTGTACATTAGCGTGATTCGCGGGCGAAAGATCAGCGGTCGCACTCGCCCATGACGAAGTCGAGGGAGCCGAGGATGGAGACGACGTCGGAAATGAGATTGCCGACACAGACCTTGGGCAGGATGGAGAGATTGCAGAACGAGGGGGCGCGGATCTTCAGGCGCCACGGCACGCCGCCGCCCTTGCTGACGACATAGAAACCCAGCGCGCCCTTGGGATTTTCCGCCTCGAAATAAACCTCACCGGCCGGCATTTGCGGCCCTTCGGTCACGAGCATGAAATTCTGGATCAGCTCCTCCATTGAGGTGAGGATCTTGTCCTTCGGCGGCGCAAAAATCTTCCGCGCATCCGTCGCATACCACGGGCCGCCCGGGAATTTCGCGACGGCCTGCTTGATGATGCGCACCGACTGGCGCATTTCCTCGCCGCGCACCAGATAACGATCGTAGCAGTCGCCCTTCGTGCCCACCGGCACGTCGAATTCATACTGCTCGTAACCCGAATACGGCTTGTCCTTGCGCAGATCGAGACCCACGCCGGATCCGCGCAAATTCGGGCCCGTCATGCCGTAGGAAATCGCATCTTCCCGCGAGATCACGCCCACCCCGACCGTTCGGTCCATGAAGATCTTGTTGCGCGTCAGCAGCCCGAGAATGCTCTCGAGGATCGGGAGGAACTGGTCACAAAACGCGTCCACGCGGCCGGTCCACCCCTCGGGAACATCGCGCTGCAAGCCGCCGATGCGCGAATAGCTCGTGGTGAACCGCGCGCCGGTCAATTCCTCGAACAGCTTGTAGAGTTTCTCGCGTTCGGTGAACGCGTACATGAAGACCGTCCAAGCGCCGGTATCGATGCCGAACGCACCCAGGCCGAGCAGATGCGCCGAGATGCGCGCCAGTTCCGCCGTGATCACGCGGATCGCCTGGCACCGCGCGGGCACTTCCAGTTTCGCGAGTCGCTCGATCGCGATGGCGTAGGCCATGTTATTCGCGAGCGGGGCGAGGTAATCCAACCGGTCCGTGTAGGGCACGAACTGGTTGTAAGTCATGTTCTCCGCGATCTTCTCGTCGCCGCGGTGCAAGTAGCCAATGACCGGGTCGCACTTTGTCAGAATCTCGCCATCGAGCTCCATCTGCAGGCGCAACACACCGTGCGTCGAGGGATGTGACGGGCCCATTGAGAGCGACATCTTCTCGGACTCGAACTCGGCGGTGGCGGTTTTCGCCGCGGTGTCAGGAAAGGAAAATTCGGTGGCCATCGGATCGGAAGTTACCCGCGAATCACGCGCATCAACGCGAATTTTCCAGAAGTTGAGGGATTCGTCTGCATTCGTGTCATTCGCGGGCCAAAATTCATTCCTGTTTCGGTTTTTTCTCGTTCCAGCTCTCATCCTTCGCCCGCGGTTCGGCCTCGGTCAGATTGATCTCGCCCTGCGCGGCCACGAACGGACCACCCACCATGGGGGCGGCGATCACCCGCGCACCCGTCACGGCTGCGACTTCGGCGTCGGGCAACGGTGTATCAATGCCCGACAGAGGGAACTCCTTGCGCAGCGGGAAATACGGATAGCCGTCCCACATCAGGATACGCCGCAGGTCGGGATGCCCCTCGAATTTGATGCCGAACATGTCGTAAGTCTCGCGTTCGTGCCAGTTGGCGCCCGCCCAGAGAGCGACCACGCTGGCGACCACCGGCTCATCATCGCTGGCGCAGTCGGTGGCCACGCGGAGATAATCGTGCCGCGTCGTCGAAAACAGGTGATAAACGACCGTGAACCGCGGCGACACACCCTCGGCCCAGTCAATCGCGGTCACATCCGTCAACAGATCAAAAGCCTGTTCGTCGCGCAGGTAGTTCAGGGCCGCGAAAACGTCGCCGGCAGGCAGATTGACGGCCGCGTGGTCGAGACTGGCGCGCGGAGTCGCCGACGGAAATTTTTCCTTGAGAGCAGTCGTGACGTCAACGGTGGCAGACATGGTCAGGCGCTGCGGAGATTGGTGGCTGAACGCTCAGTGCGAACCTTGGCC
>JBDTJA010000140.1:0-7467 GCA_039936075.1 Opitutaceae bacterium
GGGATAATCATGGCGCGATTCTGGCCGGTGGTCGCGACAGCGACCTTGATTCCTATCACCTTGGCTGGTTGGCGGGACGTTTACTCTGGCAGGGACCGGCCCTTGGTTTCCGGCGCGAACCAAATTAGGATTAGGCCCACGACATAGATCAGCGTGATAACCGCGCCGGCTCGCGCGTAGCTGCCATTGAATTGGTGCATCAGCGCCCCCATTTGCAGCGCCCCGATGGCCGCCAGCACGCGACCAGCGTTGTAGGCCAGACCCTGCGCGGTGGCGCGGACGCGAGTGGGAAAAAGCTCCGGCAGATAAAGCGGCAGCCAGCCGAAGAATGACGCCGTCATCGCCCCGACCAGGAACGTCAGCGCGAGAAATTCCGCGCCGAACTCCAGTCCGCCGCGAAATAGCAGCGCACAACTCAGCAGTGAGCCCAGGCACATGCCGAAGTACGTGATGCGGCGCCCAAAGCGCCCGCCGGACCACGCGCCGCCGAGGCAGCCCGTGATGGCGCCGAGCCCGGCGAGTAGGCCGGTCCACGCTTTCGCCTGTGGCTGCGCACCGCCGGTGAGCTGGTCGGCCCAGAGCGGAATCCATTGCACGGTGCCCCAGGTGCCAATCAACACGACCGCGGTGAGCGCAGTGGCCATGAGCGTCACGCGTCGCAGCGCCGGAGAGAAAATCTCGCGCACGGGTCTTCCCGTCGCCGTTTGGGCGGCATGCTTCCACTTTTCCGATTCGGGCACGAATTGGCGGATGAGCAGGGTGAGGAACGCCGGCAGCGCACCCACAAGGACGACCCAGCGCCAGGAATGCACCGTCACCGAGAAAAACAGGCCGATGATGGCGATGAGGGAGAAACCGACGTTGGCGGCGGCACCGATGAGGCCAGCGAGCATGGGCCGGGATTTTTCCGGCCACACTTCCATCACGAGTGCGACCCCGAGCGACCACTCCCCACCCATGCCGAGCGCGGCACAAAACCGGGTGAAGGCGAGATGCTCCCGCGTCACCGCAAAGTAAGTGAGACCGGTGAATATCGAATAGGTAAGCACGCTCAGGCTCAGGGCCCGCACGCGGCCCACCCGATCCCCGAGCCAGCCGAAGACGAGTCCACCGGCCGCCGCGCCGAGTAGAAACGCCGCAGTGATGATCCCCATCCAGTGGCCGATGAACGCATCGTTAACCACACCGCCCTGCATTTGCTGGAGTGCGGGCCGCGCCACGAGCGGGAACAGGCCCATCTCGAGCCCATCAAACATCCAGCCGAGAAAGGCAGCCGCGAGGGTCAGACGGAGGGAACGCGGCGAGATGACGGGGGCGGACATCAGGGCGCCCGAACAAGCCAGAGCGGCGAATGGCGCGCAAGCGCGGGAATTTGCCGGGCTTCGTCGGCCTCTTTTGCGAGGCTATGAAGGGCAGGCTGACCCGGGCTATTAGTCTGAGCACTCCTGAAACAGCGCCGGAAGGAGACCGGTTCCGACGTTTTCTGGCGCCAAGGCAGCAGCACGTTCCCGTCCGTCCGTCCTCCCAGTAGCCTTAGCCTGGGGCGTGTTTTCAACCCCGGTTTGTCATTCTGAACGAAGTGAGGAATCCGGTTCGATGCCGCCGAAGCCTTCTGCGGAGTCTCACTGGATCCTTCGCGAGGCTCAGGATGACAATCGCTGAATCCGGCGTTTGAAAACACTCCCTAAACTGTCCTCGCCCAGCGGGCTTAGGCGCCCGCGGTCGGATTTTCCTCGGGGGTAGCCGCCGCCGGAATGTCGCCCGGCGGGGTCTGCGCAAAAATCTCATCGATCGCCGCTTTGAGCTGCTGAAGCGTAAAAGGCTTGGTCAGCGTGATCCGGGCGCCGAGCCGGCGCGTAAGATCGAGATAGAGCGGCGAGCCGTCCAAGCCGCCTGACATCGCGATGATCGGGAGCGCGGGAAACTGTTGATGCAGAATCTTGATGGTCTCCATGCCCTCCTGCTCTGGCATGACAAGGTCGGTAATGACCAGGTCAGTCGGGGAAGACCGGTATTGGGCGACGCCTTTGCGGCCGTTATTCGACTGCAAAACCGTGTGGCCAGCGTGAGTGAGGCTCTTCGCAATGATGCCGCGAAGCGTGTCGTCGTCGTCGATAAGAAGAATGCGGGCCATGGTTCGGAAGGAGCAGGTGCAGAAAAGCAGGGTTCAGGGCTGACGCAATCTTTCGCAGGCCAATCAGTACCCGGGGAATACGTAGGCGCGGTGTGAGAACCAGGTCATCATCAGCGCACATCAGCGGGGTAATGCGCCTGCGTCCAGTCCCGTCGAGCTTGGCGAAGAGGACGACGGGCTGGGTCTTGATCGTCAGCGGACTGCGCCAAAACTTCGTGGCGATCCGGGTGGGGCGCAGGGTCTCGCGCACGCGGATCGCCACCTCGCTTTTGGGCGCGGAGAACCGGGCGGACAAGCGTCACCGCGCTCAGTGAAAGCAGCCGGTGCCAGGGACCGGGGGGGAGTGTCGAGGGCAACTTCCGGAGGTATTCGAAGTGATTGAGCGCCAGCAGAAGGGGCAGGGGACTTTGTGATCCGGGAACGCCGGATCGCTGACCCACCTGCCCCCGACTAGAGCGCATTGAGCAAGGAAGTAGCCACGAGCGTGAGCGAGTGGATGGAACCCGGCCACTCGCTCACGCTCGTAGCTACTTCCTGCCCTTCGGCTATCTCACTGGATCCTTCCACCGTCGCCAGGCTATGCGGACAGGTCGTGATTCTCAGGATGACAATCGCCAAATCCGGAGTTTGAAAACACGCCCAATCACAGGTAGGTATTTCGCTATCAGATCGAAATGGCGGCGTCAGCTACGCCGCCCTACATTCCTGACCCATGCTACATTATCTCAAGGTCGGTCAACCGCCTCGGAAGCATCATGTGAAGTTCCCGCGCGAAGCGGCGGCGAGCTGTCAGGTCGGGCGGTTGCGCTATGCGCTCAGCCTCACCACCGCAAGCATGGCTCAAGCGTGCCTGGTTCTCAGTCATCCGCTGAGCTGAATTTATGCGCCTCGATTTTGCCAAACTCGCTCCGCGCGAAGCTTACCAATGGATGATCAGCACAATCCTGCCGCGGCCGATTGCGTGGGTCTCGACGATTTCTGCGGACGGGAAAACCAACCTCGCGCCGTTCAGCTTTTTCCAGGGCGTCACGGCCAATCCGCCGACGTTGATGTTTGTCCCGGTCAACAACCGGCAGGGGATGAAAAAGGACACGGTGCGCAACCTCGAGGCCGTGCCCGAGTTCGTGGTGAACCTCGTGTCGCACGCGCTCGCCGAATCGATGAACGCCTGCTCGGCGCTACTGCCGTATGGGGAGAGCGAATTTGAGAAATTCGGCATCGCGCCGGTGCCGTCCGAGCAGGTGCGTCCGCCCCGCGTCGCGGCGGCCCCGGTCGCGTATGAATGCCGGTTGCACCAAATCGTGAACATCGGCGAAGGCCCGCTCGCGGCGCACGTTATCTTTGGCCGGATCCTCACGGCGCATATCCGGGATGACGTGCTTGGCGCTGACGGCCAGCCCGACGCCCGCAAGCTGGATCTGGTCGGCCGGCTGGGCGGCGACGATTACGCGACGACGCGGGATGTTTTTTCCATCGAGCGCCCTGATTAGGAGATTGTCATTCTGAGCGAAGCGAAGAATCCACTTGGATATAGCTAACCGGGTCACACTGGATGTACTACGAAGCCTGCGGCCTAGACTGCGCTTTGCCCAGAATGACAAAATGAACCCATTTGCCGTGCCTCAATCTTCCATCGTCATCCTCTCCGCTACGCGCACGCCACTCGGCTCATTCCAAGGTACGCTCGCCGGCGTGCCGGCACCGAAACTGGGCGCCGCCGCCATCAAAGGTGCTCTCGCCCAGGCCGGGGTCGCCGCGGCCGACGTGACCGATGTGTTGATGGGTAACGTGCTTCAGGCTGGACTGGGCCAGGCACCGGCACGGCAGGCGGCGCTGGCAGCCGGACTTTCGCAGTCGGCCCGCGCAGTCACGATCCACAAGGTCTGCGGTTCCGGCCTGCAGGCCATCATGCAGGGTTCCCATGCATTGATGGCTGAGGCGGCCACGATCGTGGTGGCCGGGGGCATGGAGAACATGAGCTCCGCGCCCTATCTGCTGCCGAAGGCCCGGGAGGGCTACCGGCTCGGCAATCAGCAGGTCGTCGACTCGCTCATCGTCGATGGGCTCTGGGATCCGTATAACAACATCCATATGGGCAGCTGCGCAGAAAAATGCGCGGCGAAGTATAATTTCACCCGTGAGCAGCAGGACGCCTATGCGATCGAATCGTTTAAACGCGCCAACGCGGCGCAGAAAGACGGCCGCTTTGCGGCCGAGATCACGCCGGTGGAAATCGCGGACGCCAAGGGCGGCGTGACCCAGGTCGATCAGGACGAGGGCCCGGCGAAGGTGCGGTACGACAAAGTTCCGATGCTGCGCCCGGTCTTCGACAAAGCCGGTACGATCACTGCGGCCAATGCCTCGACGATTAACGATGGCGCCGCGGCGGTGGTGCTCACGACCGAAGCGACGGCGAAAGCCAAAAATCTTAAACCCATCGCGCGCATCGTGTCGTTTGGCGGCCACGCGCAGGATCCCGTCTGGTTCACGACCGCGCCGGTGCAGGCGACGCAGACCGCCCTCGCCCGCGCGGGGTGGAAGGTGAGTGAGGTGGATTTGTGGGAGGTCAACGAGGCTTTCGCGGTGGTGCCCATGGCGTTCATGAAGGAACTCGGTATTCCCCATGAGAAACTCAACGTGCGCGGTGGAGCAATTTCGCTCGGTCATCCGATCGGTGCGAGCGGCGCGCGCATCGTGGTCACGCTGCTGGCGGCCTTGAAAGAGCGAGGGCTCAAGCGTGGCCTCGCGGCCATCTGCATTGGCGGTGGTGAGGGGCTGGCCGTTTGCGTGGAGTTGATCTGATTTGTTGACCACGGATTTCACGGATGACCACAGATACCGTCCGCAAATGGTTCGCAGTCGTCCTGATTGATCCGTGTGATCTCGTGTAATACTTGGTTAAAATGCCTTCTTCTCCCTTTATCTGGCGACCCGAGGATCATGCCTGGACACGCGACTCTCATCTCGCGCGTTTCATGGCCAAACATGGCCAAACGACGCTGGACGAGCTGCACGCGGCCTCGGTGAACGATACGGCGTGGTT
Source organism: Opitutaceae bacterium (assembly GCA_039936075.1). GTDB lineage: Bacteria > Verrucomicrobiota > Verrucomicrobiia > Opitutales > Opitutaceae > Opi-474. Next base: position 5,178 of record JBDTJA010000140.1, read on the forward strand.
CTGGGATGCCGCGCTGAAGGACATGGGTGTCGAATGGACGCGGCCCTACACGCAGGTGAAGGACGAGTCGCGCGGATTTCCGTGGACGCGCTGGTTTCTCGGCGGCGAGGTGAACGTCACACACAACTGCGTGGACCGGCACGTGCGCGATGGACATGGCGGCGAGACGGCGCTGTTCTACGAATCTGATTCGGGGCGCGCGGAGGAGTCGCGCAAAGTCACATTTGCCGAGCTGGCAACGCTGGTGAGTCTTTGCGCAGGTGCGTTGCGCGCCGCGGGCGTGAAGGCGGGCGATAGTGTAGGGCTGTATGCGCCGATGCAGGTGCCAACGGTGGTGGCGTTGTTTGCCACGATGAAAATCGGCGCGCGGTTCGTCCCGATTTTCTGCGGTTATGGCGAAGAGGCGCTGCGCGAGCGGCTGGCGTCGTGCGAGGCGAAGTTGCTGTTTGCCTGCGGCACGCTGACGCGGCGCGGCAAAGTCACGGACACGGCGGCCATCGCCCGGGCGGCGGCGGCGAAGGTGCCCTCGATTGCGCGAACGGTGTGGGTGGATACGGCGGACTGGGAGGATTTTCTGGATGGAGGGCGGGGTCGCCGAACCCCGCCGGGTTCGGCTCCTGATGAGTCGGGGTTCGGCGACCCCGCCCTCCAACAGACTTTCGAGCCCACGGCGGCGGAGGATCCGTGCCTCATCATCTACACGAGTGGCACGACCGGCCGGCCGAAGGGCACCGTGCACACGCAGGCCGGCTGCCTCGCACAGATCGGCAAGGAGCTGCGCTATGCGTTTAACGTCCAGCCGGGCGAGCCGTTTTTCTGGGTCACTGACATTGGCTGGATGATGGGGCCGTGGGAAATCATCGGTTGCCTGCTGTACCGCACACCCATCGTGTTGTTCGATGGCGCGCCGAATTATCCGACGGGCGACCGGATCTGGGAAATCTGCGCCAAGCTCGGGGTGGTCACCTTGGGTTGCTCCCCCACGTTGATCCGGCTGCTCATGCGCGGCACCGATAGCCGCGGTCCGGCGGCCTATGATCTTTCCAAGCTTCGCGTGCTCGGCTCGACGGGTGAGGTGTGGGACGAGGCGAGTTATCTGTGGTATTTTGAAAACGTCGGGAATCGGCGCTGCCCCGTGATCAACATTTCCGGCGGCACGGAGATCGTGGGCTGTCATCTGTCGCCGACGCCGCTCACGCCACTCAAGCCCTGCTCGGTGGGTGGGCCGGCGCTCGGCATGGATGTCGCGGCTTTCACGGATGAGGGCCAGCCGGCCCCGTGCGGCACGATGGGCCATCTCGTCTGCCGGCAACCAGCGCCGTCCATGACGAAGAGTTTCCTGCACGACGACGCCCGTTACTTGGAGACCTATTTCCAGAAGTTTCCCGGGGTGTGGTATCACGGCGACTGGGCCAAGGTGGACGAGGATGGCCTGTGGTTTCTCTTTGGCCGGACCGACGACACGATGAAGATCGCCGGCAAACGTGTGGGCCCGGCTGAGGTTGAGGGCGCGCTTGCCACGCATCCGGCCGTGAGCGAGGCGGCGGTCATCGGTGTGCCGGACGATCTCAAAGGCACGGCGCTCGTGTGTTTCGCGGTGCTCAAACCGGGACAGACGGCGACAGAGAAGGACCTGGTAGCGCAGGTCGCGAAGCAGCTCGGCAAACCCCTCGCGCCGAAGAACGTCTTTGTCGTGCCGGCGCTGCCGAAAACCCGGAGCGGGAAGATTGTCCGCGCGGCGATGCTCCGGGTATTTCTTGGCCAGGCGCCCGGCGACATCACGAGCATCGACAACCCAACAGCCTTTGAGGCGATCGCAGCGCTGGGTAAAACGTGAGTGACAGTCGGATGATTGTTAACCGCGAAGCACGCGAAGAGGCGCGAAGGTTAAGACATCGGAAGGTTAGACATAAAGAGGCCCCCGCCTTCGCCAAGGCCCCGGGGGCACACGAAATGATTTTTTTTGAGGGGCGGCGAATTCGGCTCCGCTGCGCTGGTCGGCGCGCCGGAGGCCAGCGCCGTCGACCCAAACTCTCTTTGCGCCTCTTTGTGCCTAGAGTGCATTGAGCAAGGGTGTAACCACGAGCGTGAGCGAGTGGAGGGAGCCGGCCACTCGCTCACGCTCGTAGCTACCTCCGGCCCTTCCGGCTATGACATTTTGGAAACTGCCCTAATACCAATGGCCTTCAGCTTATACCAACGTCCCGTGAAGAATAGACTATACAGCAGCGTGATTTTGTGAGAGAAAAGGTGATGGCAAGAAGCTTACCGAAACTGGGAGAGCAGGTGG
>JBDTJA010000141.1:0-3273 GCA_039936075.1 Opitutaceae bacterium
ACAACCCGCTCGGCGTGCATGATGCCACTCCGCGCCTGAGTTGGAAACTTGCCACCGGCGACCGCCGCGGCGCCCGCCAGACCGCTTATCGCATCGTGGTCTCCACGTCGCGCAACGGCGCCGCCAACCTGTGGGACAGCGGCCGCGTCAAGTCAGACGCCACCACGCAGATCACCTATCGCGGCCCCGCCCTCGCCTCCCGGCAGCGGGCGTGGTGGCGTGTCGAAGTGTGGGATGAGAAAAACCGCCGCAGCGAGAGCGCCCCCGCCTTCTGGGAGGCCGGCCTGCTCACCCGCCAGGACTGGCGGAGCACCTGGATCGGCACCTCGCTCGCGGGTGGTCCCGAGGTCGGCGCACACAGCCCCTACCTCCGCACGATATTCAACGTTGGCAAAAAAATCGCCTCCGCCCGCCTCTACGCCACCGCCCTGGGCCTTTACGAATTCCATCTCAATGGCCAACGCGTCGGCGAGGATGTGTTCACGCCCGGCTGGACCGAGTACAAAAAGCGCGTCCAATATCAGGTCTACGACATTACTTCGCTCCTGCGTTCCGGCGCGAATGCCGTCGGGGCGATCCTGGGCGACGGCTGGTATTGCGGCCATCTGGGCTGGCGCGAACGCAATTATTACGGCGAGCAACCCAAACTGCTGGCCCAGCTGATCCTGACGTTTGCCGATGGCTCGACCCAGACCATCGTCACCGATGGCGCGTGGAAGACCGCGTTCGGCGCCATTATCGAGTCCGACATGATTCACGGAGAAACGCACGACGCCCGGCGCGAACTGCGCGGCTGGGCTGAGTCCGGTTACGACGACAGCGCGTGGCTGCCCGTGACCAAATTCTCCGAACCCGGCATTGAACTCTCTGAGGCGCTCGGGCCGCTCGTCCGCGCCACCCAGGAGCTCAAGCCCATCGCGCCGCCCAAGAAAATCGATATCTGGCCCTCCTCCATCTGGGTGTTCGACATGGGCCAGAATATGGTCGGTCGGGTTCGCCTGCACGTGCGCGGCAAGTCCGGCCAGGTCGTCCGTCTCCGTTTTGCCGAGATGCTCAACAAGGACGGGACAATCTACACCGAGAACCTCCGCGCCGCCCGCCAGACCGATCTTTACATCCTGCGCGGCGACCCGCGTGGCGAAACCTGGGAGTCCCGCTTCACGTTCCATGGTTTCCGGTATGTCGAGATCTCCGGCCATCCCGACGACTTGTTTCCCGATGCCATCACGGGCGTCGTGCTGCACAGCGACACCCCCCGCACCGGCACTTTCTCCTGCAGCGACCCCCTCATTAACCAACTCCAGAGCAACATTGACTGGGGTCAGCGCGGCAACTTCCTCGAGGTCCCGACCGATTGCCCGCAGCGCAACGAGCGCCTCGGCTGGATGGGCGACGCCCAGGTCTTTAGTCGCACCGCGGCTTGGAATCGCAACGTCGCCGGCTTCTTTACCAAATGGCAGCGCGACATCGCTGACGCGCAGGGTGTCGAGGGCCAGATGCCTTCCGTCGCTCCGCATATCGAGGGCGTGGGTCCCGATGGTGGTCCCGCCTGGGCCGATGCCGCCGCGATCTGTCCGTGGACGATGTACCTCTGCTACGCCGACCAGGACTTGCTCGCGACGCACTTTGATTCGCTTACGCGTTTCATCAGCTTCATGGAGAAGAAGTCCAGGAATCTGATCCGCTCCCACCCCGACACCGATGTCTGGCACGGCTACGGTGACTGGCTCGCCCTCGACGGCAGCGGGAATGTTTTTGGCAACACGCCCAAGGATCTCATCGGCACCGCGCTCTTCGCGTATAGCACCACCCTCGTCGGCAAGATGGCCCGGGTGCTCGGGCGCACGCAGGACGCCGTTCACTACGAGCGTCTCGCCGCGCGCATCCGGCGCGCCTACCAAAAACGCTTCCTTACGGACGACGGCCTCGCCACGGGCCTCACCCAGACCAGCTACGTGCTGACGCTGCAGTTCGACATGGCTCCCGTGGCCCTGCGCCCGAAACTCATGCGCGAACTTGTCCGCGACATTGAGGCCCGCGGCAACAAGCTCACCACCGGTTTCGTCGGCGCGTCCTATCTCCCCCACGTCCTCTCGCGCTTCGGCCGTGCGGACATCGCCTACAAGCTCCTCCACCAGAAAACGTGGCCTTCCTGGCTCTACGCCGTCACGCAGGGCGCCACCACCATCTGGGAACGTTGGGATGGTTGGACCAAGGAAAATGGCTTCCAGGACAAGGGAATGAATTCCTTCAACCACTACGCCTACGGCGCGATCGGTTCGTGGCTGTATGCCGTGGTGGCCGGGGTGGACCTCGATCCCGCCACGCCTGGCTTCAAGCGGCTCGTCCTCGCGCCGACCCCCGGCGGGGAACTCACCTCCGCCCGCGGCGTGCTGCAGAGCCCGCATGGCGAAATCCTCAGCTCGTGGAAGTCCCACGCCGGCCGTTTCGACTGGGAAGTCATTGTCCCCGCGAACACCACGGCCTCAGCCCGCTTCCCCGTCCCTGGCAAAGCCCGGATCGCCGAAAGCAAAAAGCCGCTGGTACGCAGTGCGGGCGTTTCCGCCGTGAAGACGACCGCAGGTGCGGTCACCTGCGAACTCACGGCCGGTCACTACAGGTTCAGCGCGACCTGGAAACCATCGGAGGCCAAGTAAGCATCGCCGATTCTGCGACGTAGGCCGCCAGCTCGCTGGCGCTTCAGCCGGAAGCGCGACCCAGCTCGCGGCCTACACTGAGCCGGAAGACTGCCTCCGCCGTGGCACGGGTCTCCCGACCCGGGTGAAGCATGTCGCCAATCAGAATTGCACGTTGCATGCGCGACCCGGCCTTTCGGCGGGGTCCTTTCACGGTCCAACTCCACGCGTCTGGAGACCCGTGCCGCTTCCAATCGCGCCGCTCACCGCCGCACCGACTCCGCCACGGTCACCATTTGCTCCGCCATTTCGTCGAGCGTGCCGACCGCATACTCGGAGACGCCGGTGCGAAGCTTATTCTTCAGCGGACGCAGCCAGTGCTTCGGCAGGGCACGTTCACCGTGCCGCACGCCCCACAGGCTGCCGCAGGTTGCGCCGTTGCAATCCGTATCAAACCCCGCCGCCACCGCCAGCGCGATGGTCGTCGTGTAGTCGTCGCCACCGTAGAGCAGGCTCGCCGTCACAATCTGCGCGTTGGAAATCGTGTGGCACCATCCATGCGTCGTGAGTTCGTTCCACTCCCGATGAATGCCATCAATCACTTCCTCATGCGGCACTCCGACCGCATGCAACGCCA
>JBDTJA010000142.1:0-4476 GCA_039936075.1 Opitutaceae bacterium
GGCTCCGGGCCGCGGCTTCACTCTGCTCGGTGGCGGCGCGGTCAAACGCGAGATTGGCGGTGAGCCCCGTCCGGAAAAAGCGGAACAGCGCCATGGCGGAGGGCCGCGCGAGTCCCTCGACCGACAAATTGACGCGGAGGAATGTCATGGCCTCCTCCAGTGATTGCACGGGACGGAGGGCCACCTCGCCCGTGGGCCGCACGAGCTGGAAAACGGTGACATCCCCCGGGTTGGAGCCGCCGAGGTGGTCGTCGTGCACGCCTTCGTTCGCGATATCGCGGAGGGCGGCGAGGCCGTTCTCGAAGAGCGCGGCGCGCGCCTTGGCATCACCGGCGGCGAGCACGGCCGTGATGTCCTCGACGCTGGCATGATAGGGCCCGCGGGCATTGAACGCTTCGACGATGCTGGAGAGCTGGGACCGGGGATCATTGAGGACCAGCGCGTTGGCCGGATGCTCACGCTCAAAGCGCTCGAGCTGGCTGAGCAGATCGCGGGCGGCGGCGTCGAAACGGCGGAACGGCTCGAGATCGATGCGGTAAACTGGCGGCAGGCGGTTGACGAGCTGGGCGCCGGCGGCCTTGGTCTGCTCCAGACTCGCGAAGGTGAACGGAGTGGCCGCTACGACGCGGGAGGTGGCGAGCTGGTTGGGGAGAACGGGGACGTTGAGCGTGGTGAGACCGACTGTGCTGATCAGCACGATGGCCGCGACGGTGGCGACGAAGATAAGGCCGGCGACGAACCGGCTCCGGTCAAAGAATTCCCGGGTCGCGGAACGCGTGGACGGGGTGCGCCCCCTGCGGCGGGCACTGAGGCCGCCGAGAAGCAGCTTGAACTGGTTGCGCACGGACATCGTGGTTTACCGTTTTTCGGCGGTGCCGTGGTCCTGGTTCATCGGGTTCCGGTAGTTGTCGTAGGCGGCGATGATTTTCTGGACGAGCGGATGGCGGACGACGTCGTCGCCGCTGAACGTGTGGAAATCGATGCCGGGGATGCCGGCGAGGATATGGCGGACTTCGAGCAGGCCGCTGGCTTTCGAACGCGGCAGGTCGATCTGGGTGATGTCACCGGTCACCACCATGCGCGATTCATCGCCGAGGCGCGTGAGGAACATCATCATCTGCTCGGGCGTCGTATTTTGCGCCTCGTCGAGCACGATAAACGCGTGCGAAAGCGTGCGGCCGCGCATGTAGGCGAGCGGAGCGATTTCGATGATACCCTTCTCGGTAAGCCGTGTGACGTCTTCCGGTTCGAGCATGTCGGCGAGCGCGTCGTAGAGCGGACGTAGATAGGGCAGGATTTTTTCGCGCAGGTCACCCGGGAGGAAACCGAGCGTTTCACCGGCCTCGACGGCGGGGCGGGTGAGGATGATGCGCTCAACCTCGTTGCGCAGCAGGGCCGACACGGCGGCGGCCATGGCGAGGTACGTTTTTCCCGTGCCGGCGGGTCCGATGCCGAAGACCACGGGGTGGGCGAGCATGGACTGGAGGTAGAGTTTCTGGCCGAGCGTTTTCGGGACGATGCTCTTGCGGTTGGTCGCGATGATCAGTGGCTCGTCGATGAGCGCTCGCATCTGGTCACCTTCGCCGCGTTCGAAGCCATCGGCGATGCGATGGAAATCGGGCGTGCGGATGGTCATGCCCTGGTTGCGGGCCTCGTTGAGGAAATTGAAGAGCGCCTCGGTGCGGGCAATGGGCTCGGCGGCATCCGCGGCGGAGTCGCCCGTGGCGGGTTCGATCTTCAACCAGCCCTCGCGGGTGATGATCTTCACGCCGAATGTGCGCTCGGCGTACGCGAGATTTTCCTCCCGACCTGCGTAGAGCGAGTGGAGGTGGCGCGAACTGGGGAAATGGAGGGTCTTGGTGGGCAATGGTCGGAAAAAAAGGAAGGAAAGAAGAAAGCAGAAACAGGAAGCTGGGTGGGTGAGGTCAGGGTTTCTTGCTTTTAGGGTGTTTCTTCTTGCTCATTTGCCCGGCGGCGGCGCTCAGCTTTTCCCAAGTGGCGTCGAGGGACTGGGGCAGGATGCGGGTGTCAGCGATGACCGGCATGAAATTATTGTCGCCGCTCCAGCGGGGGACGATGTGGCCGTGGAGATGGGCGATACTGCCCCCAGCGGCGGAGCCGAGATTGAAGCCGAGGTTGAAGCCGTTCGGGTTCAAGGTCGCCGCGAGCAGGCGCTTCGCGAAATTCATGATTTCCATCAGATCGGCACGGCCGGCAGGCGTGAGCTGGTCGAGATCAGAGACTTCGCGGAACGGGACGGCGAGAAGATGGCCGGGGTTGTAGGGAAAACGGTTGAGAATGAGGTAAGATAGGCGGGTGCGATGGACGATCAACGCGGTGCGGTCATCGCCGAGGGCGGGCAATTCCGTGAAAGGGCGCTTGAGCGCAGCCGGATAGCGCGGCGCCTCAATGTATTCCATGCGCCAGTAGGCGTGCAGCTGCTGCGGTTTCAAGGGGTGGCGAGCAAAACGGGCGGGTCTGGCAAAGTCGAGCCCGCCGCCGACGTGCCTATGGCGCACAGGCCTGCCGACAGACCAACGGCGATCCAATCGCTCACATTGTTCGTATTGGATCCATTGTGTGCACGATGGAAATGGAATGTAGCGACAATCTTGCTTGGTTTTGACTCTTGCGAAATTGATATGACGCACGTCATCTGATGCTTTCCCATGCGCTACCCTCCTGCTCATAAGCCAGCCACCCGTTCCCGCATTGTGGCGGCGGCGAGCGCGGCTTTTCGTGAGCGCGGCGTCGAAGGCACGGGCGTGGACGCGGTGATGCGCCTGGCCGGGCTCACCCACGGCGGATTTTATGCGCATTTCCGCGACAAATCCGAGCTGGTCGCCGAGGCGTGTGCGGAGGCGTTCGACGAGGCGGTGGTGAATCTGGATCGCATCGCCGCGTTGCCCACCGCGGCTAGGCGCGCACGGTTGTTGATCGACAGCTATCTTTCCAAGCATCACCGCGACAACCGCGGTTCGGGCTGTCTCGTCGTCGCGGTCGGTGCCGACATGGCACGTCTGAGCGTCCGGGAGCGGGGCGGTTATGCGCGCGGATTTGTGCGGCACATCGACCGGTTGTGCGAGGCGCTGCGTCTCGCCCGTGATCCTGAGGAAAACCGCGACCGTGTGACGCATTTGATGAGTTCGCTCGTCGGCGCCTTGATTTTTGCCCGGGCCACCGACGATCCTGTACGCAGCGATGCGCTGCTATCGTCGTCCCGTCGCATGCTCCGTAAAGCCTTCGCTTCCGTCCCATGAACACTGCCTCCACTCCTGTCCGTCGCGTCGTCATCACTGGAATTGGCGCCATCAATCCCTGCGGTGACACCGCTCCCGAGACCTGGGCCGCGCTGATCGCCGGCCGCAGCGGACTCGGGCCCATCACGCGCTTTGATCCCACGGGTTGCACCGCACACATCGCGGGGGAGGTGAAGAATTTTGATCCGGCGCGCCCGCTCCCCGTGCCGCTGCACCCCCGTGGCCCGGACAAGGATCCGTTGACGCAGGCCACGACGCCGAAAGACGTGAAGAAATTCGGCCGCTTCACGCACTTGGGTTCGACCGCTTCCGTTGAGGCCTACGCGGACTCGGGCCTCGATGCACACCGCACGACACTCGATCCCGAGCGGATGGGCGTGAACTTGGGCGTCGGCCTCGGTGGTTTGCCCGAGATGGAGGCAATGCATGACACCTGGAAAGCGGGCGGCTTCCGCAAGATTTCGCCGTTCTTCATCATCCAGATCGCGCCCAACTTGCTCGCGGGCCAGGTCAGCCTGCTGCTCGATTTTCGCGGACCTAACATGAGCGTGGCCTCGGCCTGCGCCACGAGCGGACACGCGATCGGCGAGGCGGCAGCGGCCATCGCGCGCGGTGACGTTGACGTGATGATCGCGGGTGGATCGGAGTCCACCGTGACACCGCTCGGAATTGGAGCGTTTGCCCAGATGCGCGCGCTCTCGACGCGCAACGACGCGCCCGAGCAGGCCTCGCGCCCGTACGACAAGGATCGCGACGGCTTTGTGCTGTCCGAGGGCTCGGTGGTGTTCGTGCTCGAAGAATACGAGCAGGCCGTGAAACGCGGGGCAAAAATTTACGCCGAGCTGCGGGGTTATGGTGCGACGGCGGACGCGTTTCATCTATCCTCGCTGGCGCCTGGAGCCGAGGGTTCGGCCCGCGCGATGAAACTCGCGCTCAAACGCGCGGGGTTGGCGCCCAAGGACATTGATTATGTGTCGGCGCACGCGACCTCGACACCGGGTGGCGATGGCGAGGAAGCGGCGGCGATCGCGGGGGTGTTCGCCGAAAACAAGGCGGACCTGCACGTGAGCGGCGTCAAATCGATGACCGGGCACTTGCTCGGCGGCGCGGGCGCGATGGGTGCATTTGCCGCGATCATGGCGATTCGCGACGGCATCATCCCGCCGACGATCAATCTCACGAACATCGATCCCGAGTGCGCGGCGACCGGGCTGAA
>JBDTJA010000143.1:0-5606 GCA_039936075.1 Opitutaceae bacterium
CGCCTCGAAGGTCTCTCGTGCTGCGCAAAAACCAGGCGGGGTTCGGCGACCCCGCCCTACATCCTGAAATTCCCATGACCATTGCCCCGGCCCAACTGGAGCCCGAATTGGCCGAAGCTTACCGCCAGTGCGCGGACAAGAGCATCCTCGCGGCGCTCAACCCCAAGGTTTTCTTCGGCTATTTCTCAGTCTGCGCGGATCCCACTCAAGGCCACGGCTCCGACACGACCTTCCCCGGACTCGATTGGGGCCAGTCCGCCGAGGCCCTCCTCTGGCTGGGCCGCACCGCCGAAGTACTCGCGAGCTGGGAGTACGTGAAAACATTTCTCCGGGACGATGGTCTGATCCCCTTCGCGATCATTCCCGGCCAGGCTGGCACCACCACGTTCATGGAATTGCCGAAGCGGACCGAGAAATTCCCTTTCACGGTCGCGCCCAACGGCGGCGCCTACTCCCACTGGTTTCCCGGCAACCCGCTGATGATGCTCCCGAATGTGACCGTCGTCCAGATGGCCGATGCCATTTTCAAGCAAACGAAGGATCAGGCATGGTTGGCGGCACAGCAGACTTATTTGCGCAGCCTCACCGACTGGATGGTGCAGCAGGTCACGCCCGAGGGCCTCGTGAAAGGTGGCGGTTTCTACGTCGAGCGTCCGCCGCGGCTGGAGCATGATGGCGTCACCCAGTGCTACACGGCCGACGCCCTGCGCCTCGCGGCCAAACTGACCGGCCATTCCGCTTACGCGGCCGTGGCGGATCGGATCACGGCCTGCTTCCGGACAAAATTCTGGGCCGGCGATCACTGCGTCGAATATATCAACGCCACGCATGGGGCGATTTCGAACCACGGCCTCACCGATGTCGACTGGGCCGCGATAGCCTCGGGCCTGGCCACCCCGGAGCAGGTGAAGGTCCTCTGGCCGCAGCTGAAGAACAACCGCGATTTCCTCTACAACGGCATTCCCTCCGGCATCGCCACGCGCCCCGAAACTTATGAGGACTGGGAAATGATGTTCCTCGATCGCCACGACACCGCGGCGATGGGACGCGTCTGGTTTGTGGAAGCGTGGGCCCGCTCCGTCATGGGCGACAAGGCAGGCATCCTCGAGTCGTTGCGCGCGGTGGCGCGCGTCGGCCGCGAGAACAACTGGTACTGGCTTGAACGCTACTACTCCGAGCGCAGCGGCGATCTCGGCAGCTACCGCATCAACACCTACTGCGAATATCCGGCTAACTTCATCCGGATCGTCCATCGATTCCTGCTAGGCGCCTGATTCCCCCCCGTTGATCCGCTCCCATTGCAATTCAACCAGACCCACTCACCCATGGCCAATACCGCTCCGCCCAAAACGCTTCCGACCTACGACCGGGATTTCCTCCTCAAGCTCTACGAGCGCATCGTCCTCATCCGCGAATTCGAGGAGCGCGTGAAGTTCCTGTTCCTCGAGGGCACGATGCCTGGCACGATCCACCAGTGTCAGGGCCAGGAAGCGACCGCCGTCGGCGTCTGCACCGCGCTGAAAGCCGGTGACTACATCACGTCGACCTTTCGCGGCCACGGCCACGCGCTCGCCAAGGGCCTGAGCGTCCAGGAACTGCTCGATGAGTTATTCGGCGCCACCACCGGCTGCTGCAAGGGCAAGGGCGGCTCGATGCATATGGGCAACATGGCCAAGGGTATGGTCCCCGGCATCGCCATCGTCGCGGGCGGCATTCCCCTCGCGGCCGGGATGGCTCTCGCGTTCAAGATGCAGAAAAAACCGCAGGTCGTCGCCTGCTTCTTCGGCGACGGCGCCGTCGCCGAAGGCGCTTTCCACGAGGGCGTGAACATGGCCGCAATCTGGAATCTGCCCGTCGTGCTCGTCTGCGAAAATAACCTCTACGGCGCTTCCACCCACATCGAAAAGGTCATGAAGAACCCGCGCATCTCCGATCGCGCGGCCTCGTACGGCTTCCGCGGTGAAACCGTGGACGGCAATGACGTGCTCGCCGTTTACGCCGCCGCCCAACGGGCGGTCGAGGAATGCCGCACCGGCCAAGGTCCCGTCCTGCTCGAACTGCTCACCTACCGCCGCACCGGGCATTCGCGCCGTGATGCCTGCCATTATCAGCCGAAGGACGAACGCGAGGCGTGGTTCGCCCGCGACCCGATCGACCGCTTCGCCGCTGTCCTCCTTGAGCGCCCCGACATCAAGCAGGCCGATCTCGACGCCATCAAAGCCGGCATCGAGCAGCAGATTCAGACGGCCGTCGTCAATGCCCAGAAAGCACCCCAGCCGACCCTCGCGAATCTGACCGAGGACGTCTTCGCCTAACATCTCCGCCCCATGAAACCCTGCGATACCGCCGCTCTGCCCGAAGCGGAAAAACACGCCGCCGCCGCGCAGTTTGAACGCGATGGCTTTTTCATCGCTCCCTCGGTGATACCGTCCGAGCTGCTCGCCCGTGTCCGGCAGCGGATCGATGTCGTTTATGCCGGCGACTATGAGACGGGCATCCCGCCCGCCGGGGGCGCCAAGATCAACCGAGAGCCCCCCACGAAGCTCGTGAAGATTGACAACGCGCATCGCTCCGACCGCACGATCCTTGAACTCGTCAGCCACCCCGCCATCGGCCGCTGGGCCGCCGCGCTCACCGGCGGTAAGTTCGTGCAGGTGTTCGCCACGCAGTTGCTGATCAAACCGCCGGGTGGGCAGGGCGGCGTCAACGTCGGCTGGCACCAGGATCAGGAATACTGGGATGGCGCCCTCCAAGGAGAAATTTTCACGGCGTGGGTCGCGATCAGCGATGTGACGGCGGCATCCGGCCCGATGCGTTTCGTGCGCGGCTCCAACCATTGGGGCCTGCTCAAGGCCGGCGATTTCTTCAGCGACCAGCTCGATGCGCTCAAGCAGCGCATTCAGGCCAAGAGCGGCACCCACGCCTGGCAGGAGGTTGCCGCGATCCTGCCCCCGGGGGGAGTGAGCTTTCATCACCGGCTCACGGTCCATGGCAGCGGCGAGAATCATGCCGCCAGCCCGCGCGTGAGCTTTGCAATTCACCTGCGCACGGAGAAATCCGCCCTGCGCGACGGCGTCAAATGGCAGGACGCCGGTTACCTCAACGACTTCAACGATCTGATCGGCAGCCCGGTCTCTTACCGGGAATAATTCGATTTTAAAATAACATGAAACGACAAGGCATTGCAGAGGCTCTCCGTGACGGCATCGCCGAGGAAATGACGCGCGATCAAAGCGTGTTTTGCATCGGCGAGGATATCGGCGTACCCGGGGGCTGGGGCGGGGCGTTCACCGTCACCCTCGGACTCTCCGAGAAATTCCCCGGGCGCATCATCGATACGCCCATCGCCGAGCTCGGTTTCACCGGCATGGCCGTGGGTGCCGCGATGATGGGCATGCGGCCCATCGCCGACATGCAGTACGGCGATTTCCTGTTCCTCGCCAGTGACCAACTGATCAACAACGCCGCCAAAATGCGCTACATGTCCGGCGGCACCATCAAGGTCCCCATGGTCATGCGCGCGCCGATCGGCGCCACCGGCCGCGGCTCCCAGCACGCGCAGAGCATGGAGCGCTATTTCACCGGCGTGCCCGGCCTGAAGGTTGTCGCCGTCTCCAACGCCTACGACGCCAAGGGCATCCTCAAGGCCGCCGTCCGGGACGACAACCCCGTCCTGATCTTCGAGCACAAGTTGCTTTACGGTTCCAAAGGCGCCCGTGCCGAACCCGGCGCCGTCGACGCTACCAGCGATATCCCGGATGAGGATTACGTCGTGCCGCTCGACCGCGCCATCGTGCGCCGCGAGGGTAAGCACGTCACGATCTTGGGCTGGTTGCTCATGGCCCATTTCGCCGCCGCCGCCGCCGAGCTATTGGCCAAGGAAGGCATTGAGGCCGAGGTCATCGACGTGCGCAGCCTCTCCCCCATCGACTACGAAACCATCGGCGCCTCGATTCGCAAAACCGGCCGTGTGATCATCGTCGAGGAAGGACCCAAGACCGGCGGCGTCAGCGCGGAGATCGCCGCGGGCATCATGGAGCATTGCGGCGATAGCCTGCAGGCTCCCGTGGTGCGCGTCGCGTCACCCGATGTGCCCGTCCCCTTCAGCCCCATCCTCGAAAATGCCTACCGCCCCGATGTGCCCCGCATTGTCGCGGCGGCCCGTACTCTCGTTCAGTCATAATTTGTCCTTCTGCACAAAGTGAAGAATCCACGTGGGTCGGGCTTTACGCCCGACATCTGAAACCCTGATGTCGGGGATAAACCCCGACCCACCAATAAAGCAGCCAACCCATGAGCCTCCTCGAAGACTACAACCGCGACGGCTATGTCATTGCCCGCAAGGTGATCGACCCCGAGCTGATTCATGAAGCCAGCGACCATGTCGAATGGCTCATGAAAAAGAACCCGGGCCGCCGGCCCGAGCAGCTCTGGCAGGACTTGATTCCGAATGATCCGTTCTGGGTCCGACTCGTCGGCGACCGCCGCCTGCTCGACGTCGCGCAGGAATTCATCGGCCCCGACATCGCCCTGTTTGCCTCGCACTATCTTTCCAAACCCGCCGGCAACGGCATGCCGGTGCTCTGGCACCAGGATGGCAGCTACTGGCCGCTGGATCCCATGAACGTCGTGACCATCTGGCTCGCGGTCGACGACTCCACGCCCGAAAACGGCTGCATGCGCGTCATCCCCGGCACTCAGCATCTTAAGCTGCAGAAACTGAACGAGCGGAAAGACGTCACCAACGTCCTCAACTCCGAAATTGACGCCTCCTTCGTGGATGAAACGAAAGCCGTCGATATCATCCTCAAGGCCGGTGACCTCTCGGTGCACCACCCGAACGTGATCCACGGCTCCAACGCCAACACGTCCCCCCATCGCCGCTGCGGCCTCACGATCCGCTACATCCCCACCAGCACGCGCATCACCGTGCCCTGGGGTTGCGATTTTCTGCTGCGCGGCGCCGCCGTGACTGGCATCAATGATTACAAACCATTTCCCCGCTATGTGGGCGGCGAAAATCAAATGGCTTTTCGCGACTGCGAACAGTGGAAATAGAACTTATCCCAACCCCTTTGAGCACGCCCTTGTCATTCTGAACGAAGTGAAGAATCCACGGAGGTCGGACTTTGCGCCCGACACTGAATGTCGGGGATAAACCCCGACCTACACACTCCTACCGGATTCTTCGCCAAGCTCAGAATGACAAGTGCCCCCTACGCTCTACGCCTAATCTTATCTTCATCCCAAACCTCCCATGATCACGAAATCAGAACTGCAGCGCCGCCAGCAGGAAGCCCACCGCTTGTTCCAAAAGGCCCAGCTCGTCATCACCCCCGCCGAACAGGCCCAGATCGAGATCGCGGACTTCGGCCTCAGCGCCTTTGAGCAAACCGGTCTCGGCGTGCTCGTCTATGTGAACACGCAGCGTTGCTGCGCCAAGGAACTTGCCATGTGGCCGCGTCAAACCTGCCCCGAGCATCGTCACCCGAACGTCGGTGGCCAGCCGGGCAAGGAAGAAACCTTCCGCTGCCGCTGGGGCAAGGTGTTCCTCTACGTTTCCGGCGCCAAAGCCGCGTCGCCGAAATGCCGCCCGCCCGCGGGCC
>JBDTJA010000144.1:0-4853 GCA_039936075.1 Opitutaceae bacterium
TCCTGCGGCGCGCGCCGTGGCTGGTCGGTTGCAGCCGCGCCACTTGCGCGGCGCTCAATGCCGCCGTGGGGCGCACCGATGCGCACTTTCTCCCCTACCTCACGGCGCAGCCGGTGGCGTCGAGCCACATCGTCGAGCGGGCGCCGGGCCGTCCGCTGCGTTTCGGTTTTTGCGGCCGGCTGATTCGCGAAAAGGGCATCGACGCGATCCTGACGCTGGCCAACGACCCATCCCTCGCGGATATCGAGTGGCATATTCATGGCGCCGGCGACGCGTATCCGCCGGACCGTTTCGCGGGGCAACCCCGCCTGGTTTATCACGGCGCCTACCGTTCCGCGGAGGAACACGCGCGGATCCTGTTGGGGCTCGACGCCCTCGTGCTCTTCTCGACCCACAACGAAGGCATGCCGCTCAGTCTGATTGAAGGGATGTCGGCCGGCCTCCCCTGGATCGCGACGGATCGCGGGGGCACCCGTGAACTGGCCCTCTCGCCCGCCGACAGCGTGGTCGTGCCGACGACCGGCGGTCTGCCGGAGATCCGCGCGGGGGTCCGCGCGCTGGCGGATCGGATTCTCGCCGGCCAGACCTCCCGCGTCCGGCAACGGGCGGGTTATGACGGACATTTCGCGCCGCCCGTCGTGGCGGGGCTCTGGCTCGATTTCTTTTCCAATCCGCCGACGCCGGCCGCCCCGCCCCGCCGGTAGCTCCGGCGATCCGGCTCCCTTCTCATGCTCATTTTCACCCATCCCACGGGTAACGCCAATGTCCGTCACGCGGCGCTCGGACTGTTTCGCGCGGGCCTGCTCGATGAATTCTGGACCTGTCTCAATTATCAAGCGCCCGCGGCCCTCGAACGCCTGCTGCCCGCCCGGATCACCGGGCAACTGCGCCGCCGCTCGTATCCGCCGGAGCTGACCGCGGCAATCCATACCCGGCCGTTCCATGAGGTCGTCCGGTTGTTCGCCCCGCAGGTCGGGTTTCCCGGACTGGTGAGACACGAGACCGGGCGCTTCAGTGTCGATGCCGTTTACCGGGCGCTGGACCGCGCGGTCGCCCGCCGCATCCGCCGCCGGGAGTTTCGTGGGGTCTATGCGTACGAGGACGGCGCGGAGTTCTCGTTTACGGAAGCGCGTCGCCGCGGCATGGGCACGCTGTACGACCTGCCGATCGGGTATTGGCGGGCCGCCCGTAAGCTCCTGCTGGATGAGGCGGAACGCCAGCCCGAGTGGGCCGGCACGCTGACGGGCAACCAGGACAGTGCCGCGAAAACCGAGCGCAAGGACGCCGAGCTTGCCCTGGCGGATGTGGTCTTCGTCGCCAGCTCGTTCACGCGACGCACGCTCAGTGAGGCGTCGGATTTCAAGGGGACGGTGGTGGTCGTGCCGTATGGCGCCCCGACTTTCATTCCCGCCGAGCGCCCCGTGGTCACTTCACCCTCCCCGCGGAAACTGCGGGTGCTCTTCGTGGGTTCCCTGGGCCAGCGCAAAGGCCTCAGTTATCTCTTCGAGGCCTGCCGCCTGGTCCAGTCGGCCGTCACCCTGACGGTCATCGGTCAAAAGCCGCTCGAACCGTGCCCGGTGCTCGACCGGGAACTGGCCGCCGCGCGATGGATCCCCGGTTGCCCGCATCAGGAGATTCTCGCTGAGATGGCGGCGCATGACGTGTTTGTCTTTCCTTCGTTGTTCGAAGGATTCGGGCTCGTCCTTTTGGAAGCGCTCGCCATGGGTCTGCCGGTGATCACGACGTCCCACACGGCCGGCCCCGATTTTATCCG
This sequence comes from Opitutaceae bacterium, assembly GCA_039936075.1. Classification (GTDB taxonomy): domain Bacteria; phylum Verrucomicrobiota; class Verrucomicrobiia; order Opitutales; family Opitutaceae; genus Opi-474. The sequence continues at coordinate 1,775 of JBDTJA010000144.1, forward strand.
CGAAGGCGTGGAAGGCTTTATCGTGCCGATTCGCGACTCGGCCGCGATCGCCGCGCGGCTGGAACAACTGCACCGCGAACCAGCCCGCCTGGCGGAGATGTCCCGGCAGGCCGAAAGTCGCGCCCGCGAGTTCTCGTGGGCGAGCTACGAGGAAACCCTCGCCGCCTGCGTGGGACAGGCACTGGCTCGCTCGTGATATCCCGCGCATGAAGACCATCAAGATACTGATCTGGACGTATATTGTGCTGCTCCTCGTCGAGGGGGCGCTCCGCAAGTGGTTTTTGCCGTCGCTGGCCGACCCACTCCTGGTCGTACGGGACCCGGTGCTGCTCGCGATTTATGCCATGGCGGTGAAAGAAGGGATCTTTCCCAACAATCGATTCGTCCTCGCGATTGCGGTCCTCGCGGTCCTGTCCACCGCGGCCTTTGTGTTGGCCGGCAACAACCAATACCTGATCCTCGTTTACGGGCTACGGATCGATTACCTGCACCTGCCCTTGATCTGGATCATGGGGCGAGTGTTGACCGTGAGGGATGTGGGGCGGATCGGGGCTTTCCTGCTGGTCGTGGCGATTCCGATGACCCTGATCATGATCCAGCAATTTCACGCGCCGATGGACGCTTTTATCAACCGGGGCGTAAGCAAGGATGAGATCGGCCAGATTTTTGGCGCGGAAGGCCGGATCCGGCCTCCCGGTTTGTTCTCCTTTATTACCGGGCCGCAGTTGTACTTCCCCCTCTGCGCGGCATTTTTCTTCGATGAGCTCAGTGGCACCAAGCGCCTGCCGTGGTATGTGCTCATCGCCAGCGGGCTCGCGATTGCCATCGCACTCCCCATTTCCATCAGCCGGACGGTGATGCTGAGTACCGCCATCGTGGCCGGCGTTTTCCTGATCACCCTGCCGCTCGCGTCGGCCCGTGTTTCGGCGCTCGTCCGGCCCATTTTCCTGCTGGTCCTCGTGGTGGCGGGACTTTCCCAGTTGCCCATCTTCCGCCAAAGCGTGGACGTCTTCATGGTTCGCTGGGACACGGCGGCTGAGACGGAAAGTTCCGCCACGGCCTGGGAGAGCATCGCGGATCGAAGCATGGGTGGCTTTCTCACGCCCTATTATTACATGAAAGCGGCTCCCTGGCTCGGCCACGGCATCGGGATGGGGTCCAATGTGGCCGCGCGGCTGACCGCAGGTGGGGTCGGCTTTACGCTCGCCGAGGAGGAATGGGGCAAGGTGATCCTCGAACTCGGCCCTGTGCTCGGCGCTGCTTTTATTATCTTCCGTTTTGTGCTGACAGGGTGGTTGGGGCTGAAGGCCTGGCGCGCGTTGCGCCAAAATCGGCAGGCGCTCCCCATCCTGATATTCTCCGCGACCGCGATAATCGTTCTGCAGGGCCAGTGGGCTCCGCCCACCATCCTGGGTTTCTGCGTCGTCGGCTCCGGCTTGCTGCTCGGCGCGCTGAATCCAGCGCCAGCTGCCCCCAACGTCGCCGGCGGGGAAAACCCCTCGGAACCCGATCACCCCGTCCGGCCGGACCGCATCCGGGTGCCGCGACCGTCCGACCGCCGCGCCCCCACGGTCGGGCGTCCCGCGCGCAATCCCGGTGGTCCGCGCAGTCGACGGGATGGAGACCAGGGGAAGATCAACCGTTCCGTGAATTTCGTCGCGACCGCCCGGATGGGGGGCGTGGTTCGCGGTCCGGCCGACCCCGGCCGCACGGCATCCAGCCCGGAAAAACGCTTCATTCCGCCCTGGGTTTCCCCATGAAGATTTTGCTCGTAGGGAATCTGCCCGAGGACCGGCAGGAAAGCATGCGGCGCTTCACGGACGTGCTGCAGGCCGGACTGCAAGGGCGCGGGCACATCGTCGAGGTCGCGAACCCCTCGTTGCGCCTCTCCCGTTTCGGGCCGCCGTATCGATATGGTGGGCTGCCGAAATTCCTCGGGTACTTCGACAAGTTCGTGCTTTTCCCGCGTCAACTCCGCCGCGTGCGCCGCACTTTCCGGCCCGACGTCGTCCATATCACGGATCACGCCAATGCCGTCTATCGCTCCGCAGCCGGCGAAGTGCCGGTCCTGACGACCTGCCATGACCTGCTGCAAGTTCGCGCAGCCCGCGGCGAAATGACGCGACAATCCGTCAGCCGCATGGGCCGGCGCTATCAGGAGTGGATTCGAACGAGCCTCGGCCGTCTGCGGATGATCGCGTGCGTCTCCACGCTAACGCGCGCCGACGTCCTTCGCCTCACGGCGATCCCGCCGGAGCGGACCGTCCTCATTCCGAACTCCCTCAATTATCCGTATCAACCCATCCCTCCTGCCGAGGCCCGCTTGAGGCTGGACGCGCTCGCCGTCCGGCAGGGCGTCGACCCCGCGTCGCTGAACTCCAGCAGGGGGGGCTTCCTGCTCCACGTCGGGGGCGCACTGTGGTACAAAAACCGCGATGGGCTGATCGCCATTTATGCCCGGTTACGGGAATTGCTCACTCCCGTTCCGCGGCTCGTGTTGGTCGGGCCTCCGCTCGCGGACACCGACTTGGCCTTGGCGGAAGAGCTGGGGGTGACCGCTCACATTGTTTCCTTCCAAGGCGTGACGAATCCCGAACTGGAAGCGCTGTATAACCTCGCGGAAGCCCTTGTCTTCCCCTCGTGGGCGGAAGGTTTCGGCTGGCCGGTGGCCGAGGCGCAGGCATGTGGTTGTCCTGTCTTCGCCTCCAACCGCGAACCGATGACGGAAGTGGGCGGCGATTCGTCGGTGTATTTTGACCCAGAAAAACCTGCCGAGGCCGCCCGGGACATCGCCGCGGCGTGGCCGGAACGCGCCACGCGGCGCGCTCAAGCGCTGGAGGAAGCCAAACGATGGCAGCTGGCGCTCATGCTCGATGGCTACGAGGCGGTCTATCGCCAGCTTCTCCAGTGAAGATCCTCCACGTCACCTCTTCGATGAATCCTGCGCTGGGCGGATTATCGGCCTGCATTCGGTGGGTGACGCCGAAGCTCACGGCCATGGGCCATCCGACGGAGATTGTCTGCCTCGATGCACCGGACGAACCGTTCCTGAAGGAGATCCCCGCGCCCGTGCACGCCT
>JBDTJA010000145.1:0-9548 GCA_039936075.1 Opitutaceae bacterium
GCGTTTGACCTCGAAATACTGCTGCATCATCGGGGTAAGTTTCGGCTCCACGGTCATTCGTGCGGAAACGCTCATGGAAAGCCGCGGCGGCGCAAAGGAAAAACCGTGGGACGGTGAAGGGTTTGGCTTGGCGACGCAACGGGTTTGCGCGAAACCAAGCCGATGCTTCTTTCCCATCGCGACCTCGGCGGCGCTGGCCGGCCGCCCCTGGTGATCCTCCATGGGATGCTGGGCTCATCGCGCAACTGGCAGACCACGGGTCGGGACTTTGCGGAAAAATTTCACGTCCTCGCGCTCGATCTGCGGAACCAGGGCGAATCGCCCCACGCCGCTGAGATGGACCATCCGACCCTGGTGGACGATGTGCTGACGTGGCTCGATGCGCAGGGTCTTTCCCGGGTCACGCTGCTGGGCCACAGTCTGGGCGGAAAGGTCGCGATGCTCCTGGCCTGCCGGCATCCCGAGCGGGTCGAGGGATTGATCATCGTGGATATCGCGCCGAAAGGGTACCACTCGGAGGCGCACCAGCGGGAGTTCGCCGCCATGAACGGCCTCGACTTGGTGACGCTCACCTCCCGCGTCGCCGCGGAGCAAAGTTTCGAAAGCAGCATCAGCGACTGGGCGATACGGAAATTCCTCCTCACCAACCTCGCGCGGACCACGGATGGCCACTGGCAGTGGAGCATCAATCTTCTCGCGCTCACGGCCGCGCTGCCGGTGCTGGAAGGCGATTCGCTGACGCCCACCGATAAGTTCGGTGGGCCCACCTTGTTCATCACCGGTGGGAAGTCCCGTTACGTGGACGTCAGTGACTACGCCGCGATCCTCGCGCATTTTCCGGCAGCGCGCATCGAGACCATCGCGGCCTCGGGACACAACCCGCACATCGAGACCCGCGAGGCCTTCGGAGCCCTCGTGCTTTCTCTTTACGGCGGGTCTGCAAACCCGGTTCATCATTCTGAACGAAGTGAGTCATCCAGTTGAATCCCGCAACAGCCCCCGGCCACGTTTCACTCGATCCTGCGCGCTGCGGAGAATGACGATTGCTGAATCAGGGGTTTGAAAATACTCCCTAATTTTAATCCCCATGGAACTGCTCCAAACCGCCTCACTCAAGACCTGGCAATCTCCCGAAACGCTTTCGCTCAACCGGCTTCCGGCCCGGGCCACGCTTTATCCGTACCCGAGTTCGGCCGCAGCCCGCTCGAACGACCGCGTGCAATCCTCTTGGTGGCACTCGCTGAACGGCATCTGGGATTTCTGCCTCGTGGACCGACCGGAAAATGTACCGGTGGAGTTTGTCCGGCCTGATTTCAAGCCCACCGCCGCGTGGTCCAAATTACCCGTGCCGAGCAATTGGACAATGCACGGCCATGATCGGCCGCACTATACGAACGTCATCATGCCGTTTCCAAATCCGCCACCGTGCGTGCCGGAACTGAATCCCACGGGACTGTATCGCACCACGCTAACCGTGCCGAACGATTGGACCGGCCGACGGGTCATCCTGCATGTGGGCGGCGCTGAGAGCGTGCTTTATCTCTGGCTCGATGGCCAACCCGTGGGTCTCGCCAAGGACACGCGTCTGCCCTCGGAATTTGATCTGACGCCCTATGTGCAGGCGGGCTCGACGCATGTGCTCGCGGCGGTCGTTGTGAAATGGTCCGACGCCAGTTTTGTCGAGGATCAGGACCAGTGGTGGATGGGCGGCATCCATCGCGAAGTGTATCTCTATTCCCAAGCGGAGCATTACCTCGAGGACGTGTTCGCCCGCGGTGAGCTCGATGACCAATTGCGCGACGGTCATCTGCGCGTCTCGGTGCGCGTCGGTGCGCCCGGCCTGGAAGCAACGGGCTGCAAGATTCGTCTCCAACTCTTCGATGCCAAGAGCCGGCCCGTGCTGCGCCCAACAGCGGAGAGCCCCGCGGAGTCGAAGGACACCTGGCGTCATCCGCGCAAGCTCGTCGAATTCGATCTGCCCGTGCGCCGGCCGAAACAGTGGTCCGCGGAGGAGCCGAATCTCTACACCCTGGTGACCACCCTCGTTGGTCCGGACGGGCGCGAGGTGGAACACACCTCCTGCCGGATTGGATTCCGCCGCATCGAAGTGCAGCACCGCCAACTGCTCATCAACGGCGCCCCGGTGCGACTCGCGGGCGTCAACCGCCACGAGCACGACGACACGCACGGCAAAGCAGTCACGCGCGAGGGCATGCTCCGCGACATCCTCGTAATGAAACAGTTCAACGTGAACGCCGTGCGCACGTCGCACTATCCGAACGATGCCCATTGGTACGATCTCTGTGACGAATACGGCCTTTACGTCTTTGACGAGGCCGACGTGGAGTCGCACGCCTTCTACCAGGAAATCTGCCGCGACAACCGCTATGCGCCGGCCTTCCTTGATCGCGGCCTGCGGATGGTGGAGCGCGACAAGAACCACCCGTCAATCATCGCCTGGTCACTCGGCAACGAGAGCGGGTATGGGGCGCATCATGACGCCATGGCGGCCTGGATCCGCCACCGTGATCCCAGCCGGCTGGTGCACTACGAGGGCGCCATCATCTGGGACTGGCAGAAGGGGCAGGCGGCCACGGACATCATCAGCCCAATGTACCCGGAAATCTCCAAACTGGTGGCATGGGCGAAGGACCGCCGGGCGCCTGATCAGCGCCGGCCTCTGATCATGTGCGAATTCTCGCATGCGATGGGCAACAGCAACGGCAGTCTCGGCGATTATTTTGACGCCTTCGATCGTTACCCCGGCCTACAGGGTGGTTTCATCTGGGAGTGGGTGGACCACGGCCTCAAGCGCCGTGACGCCGCCGGCCACGACTACTGGGCTTATGGCGGCGACTACGGTGACGAACCCAATGACCGCAATTTCGTGTGCGATGGCCTCGTCTGGCCTGATCGCACGCCGCACGCCGGACTGTTCGAATACAAGCATCTCGCTCAGCCCGTGCGTGTCATCGCGCGCGAGGCCCGCCACGGCCAATTTCGGATTCAAAACCGCCGGTGGTTCTCCGCACTCGCCGATCTGCGCGGCACTTGGGAACTCCTCGTCAATGGCGTCTCCGTGCATTCCGGCGCGCTGCCGAAGCTCGCCGCCGCACCGCAGGCGACGCAAAACCTCGCCCTCGCGTGGCCCAAACTATCCCTCGCCGCGAAGGACGAGGTGCATGTGACCTTTCGGTTCTTCACCCGCCGCCCGACCTTGTGGTGCGACGCCGGCCATGAAGTGGCTTGGCAGCAGTTCGCGGTGCCGACGGCGGCGTTTGCCCGCATCGCCCGTAAGCCCAGCTCTGGGACAATGAGTGCGCAGGTCAGCGTCGAATCGACCAGCGACGGCTGGCAGTTTCGCACTGGCCGGGTGGAATTCAGTGTGAACCGCGAGCGGGGCGCTCTGGAGCATCTGACCTTATCCGGCCGCGAGCTCATCACGCGTGGGCCGCAGCTGAACATCTGGCGGGCGCCCACCGACAATGACGGTCTCAAGCTGTTCGAGGTGGTCAATTGGGGCGGCGGCGAACGGACCTTGAACCGCTGCGTGAAGGCCGGTTACGACCGGATCGAGCTCAGCGGAAGCAAAACCAGACTGAAAACGGCCCGCGATGGCACGCACCAGTTTGTCATCCGGCAGCGTTGGCTCTGTCCGGGCGCTATGCGCTTCATCACGCACACCCATACCTACACCGTGAAGCAGGACGGCACGCTCGGGGTGGCCAATGTTTTCGACGTGGACCGGCGACTGCCGGAACTGCTGCGACTGGGTGTGTCACTCGTCGTTCCGGCCGGGTTCGAGCAGTTGGAATGGTTCGGCAACGGTCCGTTGGAAAATTATTCCGATCGCAAGCGCAGCTCCATCGTCGCGCGGCATCGCAGCAACGTCACCGCCCAATACGTGCCGTACATCCTGCCGCAGGAGCACGGCAATCACACCGACGTCCGCTGGCTGGCGCTCACCAACGATCAGGGTGTCGGCGTGCGTTTCACGGCCACGAGAACCATGGAGGCGTCGGCGAGTCATTTCACCGCGCAGGATCTCTACATTGCCAAGCACACGACCGACCTGACCCCGCGGCCAGAAGTACACGTGAACCTCGATTTTGCCCAGCGAGGGCTAGGCACGGCCAGCTGTGGGCCCGACACGTTGCCACAGTACCGCATCCTGGCCAGCCGGCACGCCCTCGACTTTACCGTTTCGTCCACAACCGGAACGACGCCAGCATGAAGTCCTCGAGCGCGGCGGCCTCATTGAGGTTCAAGCGCAGCAGGCCGACGTTGTGCTCGAGCTTGTCGATGGCCGCCGTGAAAGCGCGGCGCGTGATCTCATCGTCGGCGAGGAGTCGGGGCAGGGCGAAGGTACGCGTCGCGACCTCAATCTCCGCAAATAGCCGGGCGCGGAGGCCATTCGCGATCCCGGTCTCGATGGCGATGAGTTCGTCGTCATCGAGATCGGGGGGGAGTTTTTCCTTTTGCTGCTTCAACACCTCGCCCGTGGCAAAATCGAGCACGGCGCTGAAGCGCGCCACCAGGCCGTAGAGCGTAAAAACCTGGTCGGCGATGGCAGTCTTGCCGCTCACGCCCTCGCCCAGCCGTGCGAGCCAGGCCTGGTAATCCGCCAGCCACGCCGCCCAGCCGTCGGCCGCGACAATGGTCGTGGGCGCAGGAAACCGGAACTGCAGCACCCGGCTGCGGATCGTCGGCAACAACGCGTAGGGACGCGTGGTGAGGAGGAGCAGCGTGGTATGCGCCGGCGGCTCTTCGAGAGTCTTCAGGAACGCGTTGGCCGACTCATGATTCATCCGGTCGGCCTCATAAATAATCGCCACCTTTTGCACTGAAACCGATGAAGTCATGTAGAGCTTGGGCAGGAATTCCCGCATCGACCCCGGTTCCGGCGCCCCGAGCTTTCCGATGGGAATGATCCGCGTCTTTCCTTTGGGGCGCAGCTCGAGGTAGTCCGGATGGTCTTTCGGCGCAAAGCGGGCCGTGGAGTGAGGAGTGTTGAGCAGGCGGTCGGTGATCGCGTGCGCGACGCCCACCAGCGTGCCGAGATCATCGCCGTGCAGCAGGAGACTGTGCGACAGCCGCTGACGCTCGATCGCCCGCTCGATTACGGCTACCGCTGGAGATCCGGCGAGCGTGGCAGGCCAGGGCGTGGCGGCGGTCATCATCAGGCGAGGGTCAGGAGTGATCCGGAATTGGCGGGGGGAAATCCTCCTTATCCGACCCGCTCTTTGACGAGGGCCCAGATTTTTTCCTCGATGGCCTCCGGCGTCTGGGTGCCATCGATCACAACCACGCGATCCGGCATGCTTTGGCCGAGCAAGAGGTAGCCCTCGCGGATTTTTTTAAAGAAAGCGATGTTCTCGCGCTCCATGCGATCCGGCAGATCGGACGCCCGCTGCCGGATGCGGGCGAGGCCGACTTCGGTCGGCACATCAATCACCAGTGTAAGATCCGGCATCACGTTGCCCACGGCAAAGCGGTTGATCTGCGACACCGGATCCGCCGCGAGATTGCGGCCGATCCCCTGATATACCGTCGAGGAATCGAGGTAACGGTCCGTGAGCACCACGGCCCCGCGCACCAACGCGGGCGCGATCACCTCGCGCACAACCTGCGCGCGTGCGGCGGTGAAAAGGAGAAGCTCCGTCTCGGCGCACATTTCATCGCCCTTGGAATTATGGACGATGATGTTGCGGATTTGTTCGCCGATTTCGGTGCCGCCGGGTTCCCGCGTCGTGACGACTTCGCGGCCGGCTTTCTGCAGCCGGGCGGCGAGGCGGGAAATCTGCGTGGACTTGCCGCTGCCTTCGGGACCCTCGAAGGAGATCAATTTTCCGGCCGGTTTCGATTTCAGGGGCATGGCAAAAAGTGCGCAGGTTACTTCCAGTTCGCGAGAAAGGTTTCGAGATCGGTCAGGGTCGGGCTTTGGGCGGTGCGTACGTAATGGCCGCTCGTGCAAACGCCGAGACCGAGCGCCGCCTCGGGCGTTAGGCCCATCAACTGCGCTGCGACGAATCCCGCGTTGAAATGATCACCGGCACCCGTGGTGATCAGCGGCTTGGCGGAGTAGGGCCCGGGCACCCAGAACGTCCCCTCGCGCGTGGCACAAGCCGCGGATTCCTTCGGGTGAACCACGACCGTGGTGAGATCGAGCCGCTTGCGGATCTTTTCCGCCATCGCGCGCAGCCCGCTCTCGGACTCCGTTTCGGAGCCGAAGCCCAGCGCGGTAAACACCTGCTGCGCCTCCTTCAGGTTGAGTCCAAGCGTAACGCGGCCGAACTGCTCGAACTTTCCGATCGTATCCAGCGCGTAAGCCAGGTCGGCGGGTGAACGCTTCTCGGGATCGGCGAGATCAAAGAAGAAGATCCGGCCGGGTCGGGTGGCGACCCGTGGCAGCACCCGGGTGACGAGATCCGTGAATACCGAGGTCATGTTTGGAATCATCGTCCAATTGACCAGGCCGACGAGGTCCGCCGCACCGAGCGCGGCGCGATAGGTGTCGTCACCCATGACCGCGGCGATTTTCTCCGGCGTGATCTCATCGAGGCTACGCATCATGCCGAGCATCAGCTTGCCGTCGGTGAACTCGACCGCGGTCGTCGCCGCCGGATCGCAGAGGGACACGACCTTCGCCTTCTGCGCGAAGTCGGCGAACGCCGGATGAATTCCCGCGCGGCCGAGGGCGCCGATGTAGGTCACTTGCGCGCCATGGGCGAGGAGGGCGTTGGCCATGATCGGGCCGTTCCCGCCGAGTTTGTCCATGCGCGGATAAAACTCGATGTTCGTGCTCTTGCCGGCGGCGCCCTGGATGCGCTGGCTGAACTCGGTGATGGTCGAGATGGGCGTGAAGTTGTCGCCCTGGCCCGCGCGCATGGCGACGGGGGTGACGATGGTATCCACGAAGCCATCGAGACCGAGGACGGTTTGCTTGGAGGCGAGGGTGCCGCGGCGATCGCGCAGTTCCTGCAGGGTGCGGGTTTTAAAGTCCATGGTGGGGCGGCGATGTACAGGGAAAAATCCCGCGCGGCCTGCCGCAAACAGAATCGCGCAAAGTCGGCCGGAATTTCCGTTGAACGCGCCGCGCAAACCCTCCAACTCTTTCCCCAATGGTTGCTACGCATCTTTTTCCTCCCGTTCTGGCGATGACCAATATCATCGACATCTTTGTCCGCTGTGACGCCGTCGGCCAGGTCATCACCAGCGGACTCGCCATCGTCAGCATCTTCGCCTGGTCGGTGATGATCGGCAAACATTTCGAGCTGAAGCGCCTGCGGGAGCTGAATTACGCGTTCGAGTCCCACCTGCAGGATCAGCGCAATGTGCTCGAGTTGCCAGAGTCGTTTCGCAACAAGCGATCCATTCCCTACGCCGACCTGTTTTCCGACGCCATTGAGGCCTACTGGCGGGCCGCCGCGATCAGCAAGGAAAAGGGCGACATCGACCCCCGCGCGAAGCTCGAGCACACGGAAAACGCTTTGCAGCGCGCGCTCTCGCGCCAGACGCTGCGCTACGAATCGAGCATGATTTTTCTAGCCAGCATCGTGACCGGCGCGCCGTTCCTCGGCATGCTCGGAACGGTGTGGGGCGTGATGGAGGCGTTCAGTGCGGTGGCCGTGCAGGAGTCAGCCAGCATCAAGACGCTCGCGCCCGGCGTGTCGGCCGCGTTGCTGACCACGATCGCCGGCCTGCTGGTCGCCATTCCGTCGGTGTTCGGCTATAACTTCCTCCTCGGCAAGTCCAAGCAGCTCATCACCGAGCTCGAGAACTACGCCAGCGAGCTCGCCGACCGCATCGAACTGGAGAGCAAATAAGCCCACCATGGCCCGGACCTTTCGCCGGCGGCACACCGCCGCTCCCATTTCGGAGCTCAACGTCACAAACCTGATCGATCTGGGCTTTACCCTGCTCATCATTTTCATGATCGCGACGCCGCTGATCCAGCAGGAGCAGACCATTCCCGTTAATCTGCCTTCCGAATCCAAGAGCCCGCAATCCAAGCCCGATAAGGATGTGCGCTTTGTCGCGATCTCGATCGACGCGAAGGGCAACTACTACCTCGAGGGCAGCAACGCGCCCGTGCCGTATGCCGAACTCAAGACCCGCCTGCGCGGGTTCGCGGCGGAGAAAAAGCCGCCGGTCATGCGCATTCGGGGCGACGCGAAACTGCCCTACGAAAAGGTCATTCTGCTAATGGATGAGCTGAAAAAGAACAACCTGCTGCAATTCACGTTCGACACGCAGTCGCCGAACTAAGGTTTAGCCCCGTTACGCGTTATGTTCGTGACGTCATGACCGCCCGCTCACCCAGTGCATTTTTTCTTTCGGCCTCCCTTCATGGCTTGATCGTGGCGGTCGTGGTGCTGTTCACGTACCTGTCCCAGATCAACGTCAAGGAGCCGCCCAAGATCCTCACTCTCGTGCAGGGTCCCGGCGATGACTACAACGCCACCGCGGCACCCGCGCTGGGGTCGCCGTCCGGCATAAAGATCGCCATTCCCGAACCTGCCGCACCCGTCGCCCCGACGCCGACGCCACCCGCGCCGGTGGCGGCGGTGGAGCCCGTGACGGAACCCTCGCCCGTCAAGCCTGCGCCGGTGCAAAAGCCCGTGCCCAAGACTCCGTCGAAACCAACGGAGACCAAGGCGCCGGATTTCTCCCGGCAGATCAAGAAGACGATCATCCGCAAAGAGTCGCAGGCGAAGCGGGAGATTAAGAAGGCACGCGACGCCGAGCAGAAACGCCTGACCAAGGAGGAATTCGACCGCCAGAACAAGGCCGCGAAGGTGGCGGCCGCGAATGGCAACCCCAAGGTCAAACATATCGACACCAAGGGCATCGGAAATGGCGCACCTGGCGGATCGAGCGACAGCAAGACCGGCGCCGGCGGAAAAGCCCTCACTCGCGAGGAAGGCGATGTGCTCGACGCCTATTTTGCCCTCGTCCAGCAGAAGCTTCTCGATGGCCTCGAAAAGCCCCCGGGCTTGAGCGACTCTCTGACGGCCGATGCTGAATTCCGGCTGAATGTCGACGGCTCCATCTCCAGCGGACGCATCACCCGGTCCTCCGGGAGCGACGAATTTGACCGCGCGGTACTCAGTGACATCCATCGCGTCGGGCGCGTGGGCAATCCGCCGAGGACCTGGAAGGGGGGCACCCTCAATGTGACGTTCCGGATGAAGGACCAGGACTCCGGCTAAAAAGTCCTTGCGTTCACGCAGGGAACTTTGATTTTCCTCACCCCTCGCAGTGGGCTCTTAGCTCAGTTGGTAGAGCGCCTCAATGGCATTGAGGAGGTCAGCGGTTCGAACCCGCTAGGGTCCACCACTTTAAACGCGCCACGGCTTCAAGCCGCTGGCGCTTTTTTTGGGCCCTAAATGCTCAGGGCTCAGCCAGCTCAGGACTGGGCCGCGTCTTCGAACCCGGTTTGTCATCCTGAACGAAGTGATACCAACGTCCCGTGAAGAATAGACTATACAGCAGCGTGATTTTGTGAGAGAAAAGGTGATGGCAAGAAGCTTACCGAAACTGGGAGA
>JBDTJA010000146.1:0-12280 GCA_039936075.1 Opitutaceae bacterium
CGCGCAGGAAGGTGCGAGCGAGACGGAGGCCGGTGGCGATGTCATGCGAGCCGTCGAGCTGCGGGTCCATGATCAGGCCCTTCCAGCCGACGGTGGTGCGGGGTTTCTCGAAATACACGCGCATCACGATCATGACGCGGTCGGAAACCTCCCTGGCGAGGACGGCGAGGCGTTGCGCGTAGTCGCGTCCCGCCTCGAGGTCGTGGATGGAGCATGGGCCGACGATCAGGAGGAAACGCTTGTCGTCGGTGAAGATGACACGGTGGATTTCCTGGCGCGTGCGGGTCACAAAATCGGCCTGCACTTCGCTCTTGGGCAGCTCCGCCAGCAGGGCGGCAGGCGAGGGCAGGGCGCGAGTCTCGACGACATTGATGTCCGATGTTTTCTGCATGAACCGCCAGCTTGCAGGCGCGGAAGTGTGAGGCGCAAGCCTTCCGCCTTCGTCGAGACTAGGGCGGCCACGGTAAGGCTCCGGCGGACGGGGCGGCGATCACTTCGCAGTTCGCTTGCGAATCACAAATTCCGATAAATCCTCGGTATTTGGGCAAAAAAGTGGCCGGCCACTTACCCCTAAGTGGCCGGCCTTTGCTTTCTTAGTTACCCCAAAACTCCCGCTAGGCGGGAGAAGTGTTAAACTGATGAGTTGATAGGTAGCGGGCTTTCTCGTATCGTCAACTCAAAGTTAGCACTTTCTTCCACTTTCTTTTGCTAATAACTGGTAAATAGCATCTTATTAAACTAATGAATTTGGCCAACGGGTACGGTTTTTATCAATGGCGCCCCGCCTCCTGTCTGCGGGTTTCGGGGGACGATGCGCTCACTTTTCTGCAGGGCCAGTTCACCAACGACTTGCAAAAGAATGGCAGCAGCAACGCGGTGTACGGACTCTGGTTGAATCAGAAAGGAAAAGTTCTGGCCGACAGTTTCGTGCGAAAAATTTCCGAGCGGGAAGCGTGGATCGTAAGTTATTTTTCCCCGGCAGCGGTCATTCGCGAGCGGCTGGAGGCTTACATCATCGCAGACGATGTGGTGATCGAGGACGTCACTGGGACCATGATGGGACTGACCGTAACCGGCACCGTAATGCCTGCGGATCTGGGTTTGAACGAAAGCGCTTGGGTGTTTCCGGGGCGGCGAATGCTCGAGGCGCACACCGAGTTTGTTTTCCCGATGAGCGAGGGCTTGGCGGTGCGCGGGAAGTTGACGGGCGGTGCGGAGCTTTCGATGGAACACATGGAGCACGTGAGAATGGCTGCGGGAATCCCGGCGGTGCCTGCGGATTTGGGTCCGACGGATCTGCCCAACGAAGGCGGGTTGGAGACCGTGGCCATTTCGTACACGAAAGGCTGCTACCTCGGCCAGGAAGTGATGGCGCGGCTGAAATCGATGGGCCAGGTGCGGCGCCGGCTGTTGCGGGTGCGCGGCGTCGGCGAACCACCGGTGCGGCCGGCGCTGGTTTTCCAAGGGGCGCGCAAGGTCGGTGAACTGCGTTCCGCCGCGCGCGAGAATGCGGGATGGATTGGCCTCGCGCTGGTGTCGCTGGTGAATCTCCAGCCTGACGCGGGACTGGCGCTGGCCGCCGACGGCGTGCCCACCATAAAATTTTCCGACCGACATGAGTGAAGACGAGCAACTGCAGGCATTGTGCGTGCGGCTGGGCGCGAGCCGGGAGCAGGCCGGAACGATGGCGGCGCAGCTGCAGAAGCGTGCAACACAGCTCGCGCTGGAACGCGGAATCACGCGCGAAGCGGCGTTGGCCTACCTGTTGAATCTCGTGGTCAAGGGCCGCAACGGCGAAGCGCCGCTGGATTTGCCCTGAACCGACGGGCTGTGGCCTATCGCGGCAAGCTATTGGAATGAAGGGTTAGTGACCCAGATGAGGTAACCATCTGCGACTGGAAGCCGCAGCCACGGGCAGATCCGTCAGCAGCGGTCACGTTAGGGATTGCGCCGGGTGGGGAGGCGTTGCTTCGCTGGGCGGACCGACCAGACCCCATGAACAAAACCGAACTCATTGCCGCCGTGCAGAAACGCCTCGGACCCGGAATCTCCAACGCCGCTGCTGAGCGCGCGGTGGATGCGGTGCTCGCGGCCGTGGGTCAGGGCATCAAGCGGGACCGCGAGGTGCAGCTGGTGGGCTTTGGCACGTTTGACATTGCCACCCGCGCTGCGCGCCGCGGCTACAATCCGCACACCCGCCAGCCGATGAAAATCCGCGCGATGAAAACCGTCCGCTTCAAGGCGGGAGTTGCGTTGAAAGCGGCCGTTTGAGAGTGAAAAAGCTTCGGCGGAATCCCGCGGGGCCCGCTGACAAAATCAATTGATCGCATGAAGGAAAAGCTCATCGCCGAATTCCACGCATTGCATGGCCGCGCGCCGACCGTGATCGCGCGGGCGCCGGGCCGGCTGGAGTTTATCGGCAACCACACCGACTACAACGGCGGCACGGTGCTCGGAGCGTCCATTGACCGCAGCGTATGGGTCGCGGTGGCGCCGCGCGAGGATGGCCAGTGGCGTTTCGGCAGCGGGGCGCAGGCGGCGCTGGTAACGCTGGCGGCGGGAGACTCGCCAGCGCAACAGTCAGGCGCGAACAGCTGGGCGAATTATCCGCTGGGAGTGATCGCGGCACTGCCGAAGTTTGGACGGCGCACGCCGGCGGCGTTCGATTTTTTCGCGATGTCAGATCTGCCCTCCGGCGCCGGGCTGAGCAGCAGCGCCGCGCTTGAGCTGGCTTCAGCGCTGGCGTTTTTGGCGCTCAGCGGCCAGGACGCGCCCCGCGAGACGATCGTTAACCTCTGCCGTTCCGCGGAAAATAATTTCGTGGGCGTACCCTGCGGCGTGCTCGACCAAGGCGTGTCGGGTTTCGGGAAGAAGGACCATCTGGTGTTCATCGACTGCCGCGGCCCGAAGTTCGCCACGGTGCCGCTGCCGGGCGCGGCGCGCTTCTGGGTTTTCAACACGCACACGAAGCACGCGTTGGTGGATGGATTGTATGCGGCGCGGTACCGCGAATGCATGGCCGCGGCGAAGTCACTCGGCGTGGCGCTGCTGGCGGATGCGACGCCGGAGAGCGTCGAGGCGGCCCGGAGCCAATTGCCGCCGGTGGAATTCAGGCGCGCGAAGCATGTGGTGGAGGAAATCGCGCGGGTGGCCGCCGCGGTGGTTGCGCTGCGCGCCGGTGATCTCACGGCGGTGGGCCGGTTATTGACGGCGTCGCATCGCAGCTCGCAGACGCTGTTTGAAAACAGCACACCCGAGCTCGATTTCCTCGTGGACCAACTCGCGACGGCGCCGCGCGTCTATGGCGCGCGGCTGACAGGCGGCGGATTTGGCGGCGCGGTGATGGCCGTGACAGCGCCGGACTTCCGTGAAGCGCAGGCGGCGGCGGTGGCGGACGCCTACGCGAAAAAATTTGGGACGCGGCCCGAGGTGCTACGGGCGCAGACGGGTGAGGGGGCAACCCTCATCCAGACCTGAGCCAAGAACTTCGGCCGACTGACGACGAAGAGGCCAAAAAGCGCAAAAATCCGGATTGCGGAATTTTGAACAAGAGAAACACCGAGGCAACAGAGGCAGGAAAATGAAGAGTCAGGAACTAGTCTTCTTCCGCCTTCTTTTTCCTAGGACCTCCTCTGTACCCATCCCATTTTTTGCGCTCTTTGCAGCAGGCTTTTGATCCTCAGAGCAACTCGCGGATGGTGGCCAGATAGCCCGCCACGTAGCTGTGGAAGAAGAGGAAGTAGAGCAGGCCGGCGATCGCGAGCATCGGGCCGAATGGCACATGCATGCCGAAGCCGAGCGGAGCCTCCTCGCCCTCTGGCGTTTCGGAGGGGGGCGCGAGCGCGGCGGGCTTACCGGCGATTTTTTGCCAGATCAGCGCGAGGATGAACCAAACCGTCCCGACGACGGCGCCCCCGAACACGGCGAACACGGCGCCCTGCCACCCGCAGAAAGCGCCGATCATGCCGACAAATTTCACGTCACCGAAGCCCATGGCCTCCTTCTTGAGCGCCATCTCGGCGAGCAGCGCGATCCAGAGCACTACACCCGAGCCGATGAGCAGGCCCTGCAGGCCGGCGGTGCCGGAACGCAGGCTGTCCAAGATGTACATGCCACCATGCTGGTCGTGCAGCGCCGGGATGAGGAACGACAGTAACACACCGAGGACGCCCGCGCCCAACGTGAAGACGTCGGGGATGATCATGTGATCGAGATCGATGAACGTCGCCGCTACGAGCACACTCACGAACACCATGCCGCACACGGCCTTGTCGTGGGGGAAGAGCCGCCAGCAGGCCAGGAAGAGCGCGGCGGTCAGGAGTTCAACGAAGGCGTAGCGAAACGAATACGGCCGGCCGCAGCAGCGGGCCTTGCCGCGGAGGATGAACCAGCTGAGCACGGGGATGTTATCGTACCACGCGATGGGTTGCCCGCAGGCGCAGTGAGAGCCCGGGTGGACGATGGATTGCTCCGCGGGGATACGGTAAATGCAGACGTTGAGAAAACTGCCGACCATCGCGCCGAACAGCGTCACCACGGCGGGAAAAAACCAGGGAAACGTGGCGGCGAACTGGTGGTAGTCGGACATGATCAGGTGAGCTGGAGCGCGGCGCGCGCGGCGACCTGCATGGTCGGGGCGGTCTGGCGGGCGGGGATGTTGCTCCAGATCTCGAGGGCCTTGGCGCCCTGATGCACGAGCATCGAGAGACCGTTCGCGTGCGGCAGCCCGAGTTGCGTGGCGGCCCGCAACAGCGGCGTCTGCGGCGGGTTGTAAATCATGTCGCTCACGCTGGCGGGGCGGGGCAGACGCTGCAAATCAATCGGCAGAGGATCGTCCGAGCGCAGTCCGGCGCTGGTGGCGTTGATGACGATGGCGCCTGCCGGCAGATCGGCGGGCGGATTTGCGGGAGAGAAACCCCGCAGCGGCACGTGGCCGGCCAGCGGCGCCAGCAAAGCGAGCAACGCGTCGAGCTTGTCCCGCGTGCGATTGGCGATGCTGAGCGAGGCGCAACGGCGCTGCAGACATTCGACCGCGGCGCTCCGCGCCGCGCCGCCGGCGCCGAGCAGGATGACATGCGTGCCGGCGAGATCGCAGGCGAGGTCCTGACGCAGGGCTGTGGCGATCCCGTAGCCATCCGTGTTGTTCCCGCGCCAGCCGCGCTCGGTCCAAAGCAGGGTGTTGACGGCGCCGACCGGCCGAGCGGTCTCTGCGACGGTGGCGACGAGGTCGAAGGCGAGAACCTTGTGCGGGACGGTGAGGTTCAGGCCGCGAAATTTCTTGGCGTGAAAAAGCTCAAGGGCGCGGGACAGATCAGCCGGGGCGATCTCGAAGCGGAAATATTTCCACGCCACGAAGTCCGGCAAGGTGCGGGCGAGTTCGGTCAGCGCGGCATTGTGCATGGCCGGGCTGATGGAGTGGCCGATGGGCTGTCCGATCACGGCGAGCGAAACGCCCGGGCGCGACCAGGTCTCGAGGTCGCGCAGAGTGAGGACGGGATCGGGTGCCATGGGATGGCCGATTGCGTCTGGCCGGCGATGGTTTGTCAAACGAGGTGCGCCGGTTGAAAGTCAGCGACGCGGTGCAAGCGGGGAGATGGCCACAAAGAGGCCCAAAAAGCGCAAAAAAAATTCGGACCCGATTGATTCGCGTCTTCCTTTGGCTTCTCGCGGCAAGCCTCGGTCAATCTGAATGAAGTGGAGAATCCAGGGCCATCCCGCCGTTGGCCGAGCCAGTCCCAATGGATTGTTCGCTACGCTCAAAATGACACTCTGGCGTGCGGAGCTAGCCCACGGTTAATTTTGGCTCCTGCCTGAGATCAGGGCTGCGCGTGACGCTCGTAGGTCGTCTCGAATTCCACGACGAAGCTGGCAAACAGCTTGGCGCGCCCGGTGTCGCCGGCGGCCGTGTAATGGTTCACCAGATTGCGGCAGTTGCGGCACAGCACCTCACGCACGGGCGTGGGGGCGAGATCGGTCACTTGTGGCGCAATCTGGTTGGCACGCAGCAGCGCGTAGATTTCGTCCGGATCGAGAAATACGCCCTTGTCGAACGGATCGACGAAGAACGGCGGCGAATCCTCGAAGCAGCCGACGATGAAATGACCCGGCAGGCCGACCGGCTCGAGGGCGAGACCGAGCCGGTGCGCGACGAGCAGGTAAACGATGCTGAGCGTGAGCGGAATGCCGGTGCGGCGCTCGAGCACCTGGTCCAGCAGGCTGTTCATCGGGTCGGTGTAGTGCTCGACGTTGCCGTGAAAGCCCCACTCGTGGAAGAGCACGCGGTTGATGATGCGGCATTGCTGGCGCGTGCTGCAGGGTTCGCTGATCAGTTCGCGGCAGCGGGCGGCAATCTGGTCGAGCTCGGTGCAGCAGGCGCCGACGTCGAGCCCGGGCATGACGGTGCGGCTGAGCAGCAGCGCACCGGTTTCCAGTTCGTAGTTAAGCGAGCGGATGAAGCCGCGAAACTCCGCGACCGGATCGGAAAACTTCAGCTCCTCGAGAAACCACGCCGCATGCCGGGCAACCTGGCGATGGGGGCTCCGCGCGGTCTCCTGCAGGAAGTGCATGGCCTCGGTCCCGAGCGAGGCGAAATGGGCGAGCAGCGCCTGGCGAACGGCTGGGCTGGAATCGTCGAGCAAATCGCGAAACGCCTGCTGCCGAGCTTCGTCAAGTTTCGCGGGTTCCACGGTCATCAGCGAATTTTTTTTTACCGTGGTGGCAACCGGAAACTCAATGATCGTGCCAACCCATTTTGCCCGCGAATTTCGCGAATCCTCGCGAATTCAGGACGGAATCCGAAATTCGAAACTCGGAAGACTGCTATTTTACCACGAATCGCACGGATGGACACGGATCTGAAATTTCCACCGGCAGGGAGACGAATTTAACCGCGCAGATGTGCTACGGGGGAATTGGGAACTGAGATCTATTCCCTGAAGGTTTGGATTCGCGCCGATTCGCGTAATTCGCCGGCAAGGATCGGAGTCTGCCTCAGGCGACGGGCTCACGCGCGCCGTACAGCGCGGTGCCCACGCGCACCTGGGTGCTGCCGGCGGCGATGGCCTCGGCGAAATCGCCGCTCATGCCCATGGAAAGCTCGCGCAACGGCGCGCCGGTTTCGCCCGCGAGCTGGTCCCGCAGCTCACGCAGCGTCGTGAAGGTGCGCGTCGCGACACTGGTGTCATCGCTCAGCGGTGCGATGGTCATGAAGCCCTCGACGCGCAAATTGGCCTGGTTGAGCGCCGTCTCGAGCAGGCGGGGCGCGTCTTCCAGCTCGGCGCCGAATTTCGCGGGATCACGGCCGGCGTTGATCTGGAGCAGCACGGGCAGGATTTTACCCACCTCTCCAGCGGCCTTGTCGAGCAGGCGGAGCAATTTTTCGCTGTCGACGCTCTGCACGCGGTCAAAATGTGCGGCGGCGAGTTTCGCCTTGTTCGATTGCAGGTGGCCGATCAGCTCCCACTGGACCTCCGCCGTGACCTGCGCACGCTTGTCCACGCCCTCCTGCACGCGGTTTTCCCCCACGGCGGGCAAGCCATAGCGCGCAGCGTACTCCGCCGCGGCGGGCGGGTGATTCTTGGTGACGGCGAGCAGCCCAACTTCATCGGGCTGGCGTCCCGCGCGCACACAAGCGGCGGCGATATCGGCTTGGACGTCATCGGCCCGCTGGCGGAATTCTTCGTAGGTGATGAACATGGGCGAGAGTGGGGAGGGTTGGCCGTTTGAACGTGCGCCGGCGTTGCCGATCTTGAAATTTGTCATCCTGAGCGCAGCGAAGGATCCCACGGGACTCGTCCGGGGCTTCGATTGCGTCCCACTTGATTCTTCACTTCGTTCAGAACGACAAACGACACATCATCGGAGCTGTCGCCTCCGAGTCGAGTCCGGCGACCAGCGGGATGGCGGTCACTTTCGCCGAGGCTTGGGGGAAAAGGTCGTCGCCCGCAAGGCGGGTTCCTCGAACGGACAAGGCGGGTCGCAGCCCGGGCCGGAAGCGGATCTGCTTATAGGTTGATGTTAAATTAGGGATCGTTATGGTTCGGGCAACCTCGCGTGCACCATGCAAATTGAGAACTTCAAAATTTTTGCCGACCTCGTTGAGACGAAGAGTTTTTCCAAGTCCGCCAAGCTCAATGGCATCACCCAGTCGGCGGTGAGCCAGCAGGCGCGCGCGATGGAGCGGCATTTCAAGACGCTGCTCATTGACCGCAGTCAGAAGCAGTTCCAGCTCACGCGGGAGGGCCAGCGCGTGTACGAGGCGGCGAAGGAGATTTTGCACACTTACGACAAGCTCCTGTCCGAGCTGCAGGAGATGAAGAAGGTGATCAGCGGCACCATTCGCATCTCGACGATTTACTCGATCGGCCTGCATGAGCTGCCGGCCTACATTAAGAAATTCCTGCACGACTACCCCGCGGTCAATGTGCGCGTGGAGTACCGCCGGTCGAACTTGGTCTATGAGGATATCCTGCACAACGCGGTCGACTTCGGCCTCGTGGCCTTTCCGGTCAAGCAGCGCCAGATCGAGGCGTTGCCTTTCCGCGACGATCACCTCGTGCTGATCGCCCACCCGGGCCATCCGCTGGCGAAGGGTGGGGATATCGATCTCAAGCAGCTGGCCGGGCAGAGGTTCATCGGGTTCGACCCGGATATTCCGACGCGCAAGGCGGTGGACCAGATTTTCCGGGACCATAAGCTCGAGATCGAGCCGGTGATGGAGTTCGACAACATCGAGACGGTGAAGCGCGCGGTCGAGATCGACCATGGCATCGCCATCGTGCCGCAGGCGACCGTGCTGCAGGAAGTGAAGCAGGGCACGCTCATTGCAATGCATTTCAAGGGCAAGGACTTCACCCGTCCGCTGGCGATCCTCCACCGCAAGGGCCGGGTGCTCACGCCGGCGATGAAGAAATTCATCGAAATCCTGGGGGTCGACATCCCGGGGAGCTCCTGATCGCACGGCACTCCAGGCGATAATGGCTGTCCGGGAAGAAATCCGCCGCTCACGGCTCTTACGTTCACACTCCTCCCATGAAAACCCTCCGCTTCCTCCTTGGCTTCGCCCTCACTCTCACCGCCGCGTCCCTGCTCCGCGCCGAGACCGTTCCCGCTACGCCGGCCCCGGCGTGGAAACTGCAGGACGTCAATGGCAACGAGGTCAGTTCCGCGCAATTCAAGGGCAAGGTCATCGTCGTGGATTTCTGGGCCACGTGGTGCGGTCCGTGCCGCATGGAGATCCCGGGCTACATCGAGTTGAAAAAGAAGTATGGCAAGGACGGCCTCGTGATCATCGGCATATCGTGCGACACGGATAAAAACGCTCCGCAGACCGTGAAAAATTTCATGAAGCAGGCGGGCATGACCTATCAGGTCGTGATGGCGGATGAGGAAGTCCAAACCGCGTTTGGCGGCATGGACGCAATTCCCACGACCTTTATCATCGACCGCGCGGGCAACATCCGCGATCGCAAGGTCGGCGCCGAGCCGACCGCGGAATATGAGAAGGTGATCCTGAAGTACCTGAAGTGATTTTGGAGGGCAGGCTGGCCCGCCTCTGCCCAGCTTCGACGGAGAACGCATCGACCAGCACGACGTGAGTGGCGGGGCCAGCGGCCCCGCCCTCCATCATCCCTCCGGCTGCGCTTATTCGTTGAAGCGCGCGATCTGCATCAGCTCGTCGGCGATCAGGCGATCACTCCGGCAGCGGGGCATCTTGCTTTCGCCTCCCCATTTTCCGTGGTGGCGCATCCAATGCTCGAACACGCCAGGCATCACCAGGCGCACGACGGGTGGTTCCAAGCCGACGCCGCGGCGCTTCGTCGCATAGTCGGCGTTGCGGGCGCGCAGCTCGGCATCGAGCTGCGGCGCAAGTGCGGGTCCCGTGGGATTCTGCACAGATCCCGGGCGGAGTTCGATCCACCACTCGTGCTGGCCCCGTTTACGCCCGATATTTGAATCGGCGAACAGCGGCGCGGCATGGAAGTTCGTGATGGTCCAGCCATGCGGCGCGCAGACCGCGAGCAGGGCATCCGTCAGTTCCTTTTCGCTCACATGTTCGCCGAACGCGTTGAGCTGGAGGGCGGTCCGTCCGACGTAAATCAGCCGCGGGGGCTCGGTGGAAATGAAGCGGACCACGTCGCCGATCACATACCGGCAGAGTCCCGCCGGCGTGGTGAGGATGAGCGCGTAGTCCTCGTTGACCTTCACGTCCACCAGCGGCACCGCCTTCGACCCCAACGCGGCGAGCCGGTCTCCGTCAAAATCCTTCATTGGCAGGAATTCATAGAACAATCCGGCGTCCGCCATCAGCCGCAGGCCCTCGGGCGCGCTGGCATCTTGGGCCGCGATAAAACCTTCGGAAGCGAGATAGACTTCATGAAAATTCACGGTCGCGCCGAAGGTCTTGCGGAGTTCGCCCTGAAACGGCCCAACCGGCACACCGCTGTGCACGATGCATTCGAGCTGCGGCCAGAGCTTTTGCAAAGTAGGCTGGCGGCCCGGAGCGCGCGAGCCGCCGGAGCGCAGGGCTTCGGCCAGCACGAGTAGCCAGCTGGGAATGCCTGCAACCAGCGTGAGATTGAGCGACTTGGTCCGCTCGGCGATCGCGGCGATTTTCTGCGGCCAATCGCCCATTTGGGCGATTTCGGTGCCAGGTTCGTAAAGATGCTGCTCCACCCAGCCCGGCCGGTTGAGCGCGGTCAATCCGCTCAAGTCGCCCTCATACGCGGTGAACGGCGCGGTGCCGGGGATTAGCGTGAGCGCCGTCGAGCCGCCGAGAAACAAATGCCGGCCCCGAAACACCTGCGAGCTGCCGGTGCGCACGCAATAGTACAGGAGCGAGTCGCGGCCGGCGCGCCGGAAATGCGCGAGCATCTCGAATGTGACCGGAATCCATTTGGTCGGTCCTCCAGTCGTGCCGGACGTCACAGCGTAGAACGAACACGTCCCGGGCCAAAGCACATCGGCTTCCCCCTGCTTCATGCGCTCGATGAAGGGCGAGAGCTGCTCGTAGGTCTGCAGCGGGACGCGCGCTCGAAAACTTTGGTAAGTCATGCCGGCCTTGAGCCCCAGTGGCTGACCGAATGACGTTTGGGCGAAGCGGCCGATCAGCTTGCGAAACACCCGGTGCTGCGCGGGCATCGCGGATTTTTTTTGCCGCAGTTCGAGCGCCATGAGCGCCCTTTGGACACGGACGCCGAGCAACAGCAGGCTTTTGGGGAGGAGGGGCATCGCGGCGGCCGTGTCGATTCAGGCTCTGGGAGGGGGGAAATCGCCGCAAGTTGATTCCAGTCACCCGGGCCTCCTTACACGCTTTTGACCGCCCGCTCGCCGAAAGCGGGCGTGACTTTCCCCGCCTTTGCCCTTCTCACAAGAGCGCATGCCGCTGCCGCCCCTCCTCTTTGAAGACGACACCCTGCTCGCGTTCGACAAGCCGAGCGGCCTGAGCGTGGGGGCGGAGCGGGGCAAGCAGCACTCCGACAACCTCATGGCGATGGTGCAGGAAAAATTCGGTCCCGGCGTGGCCAATGTGCACCGGCTCGATGCCGACACGAGCGGTGTGCTGCTCTGTGCGAAGTCCAAGGTCGCGCTTGATTTTCTCAGCGGCCAATTCCAGTCCAAGACCGCTATCAAGCAGCACGTCGCGATGGTGGCGCTGCAGCCGGCCGACCGCGCGCTCAAGGATGTGGCGGCGCTGCGGCTGGGCGATGAGGGTCTGCCGGAGAGCTTTACGATCGAGTTGTCCCTCCGCGAGGATGAGCACGAACTCGGCCGAATGCGGGTGGGCAAGGGCCGCGATAGTAAGGAATGCCTGACCGAGTTTCGCGTGCTGGAACGCTTTGGCCGGTTTGTCTGGCTGGAATGCCGCCCGGTGACGGGGCGTCCGCACCAAGTCCGCGTGCATCTCGCCGCCCTGGGTGCGCCGGTGTTGAACGACGCATTTTACGGCGACCCGGCGATCAAGCTGATGCTCTCGGACCTCAAGCGCGGTTACAAAGGCCGCGACGAGGAGAAGCCGATGCTAACTCAGCTCGCTCTGCACGCGAACGAGCTCACGGTGAAACATCCGACCACCCGCGAGCCGGTCACGTTCAGCGCGCCGCTGCCGCGGGAGTTCGAGATCGCGCTAAAATATCTGCGGAAGTTCCGGGCGAAGACGCGGGCGGCGAGGTAAGGCCGGGTAGGGCAGGGTCTCCGACCCGCCCGGCTCGGCTCCGCTTGCCATCCGACTGCGGGATTATCTCGAAGCTTCGAAGGCGGGTCGAAGGCCTCGCCCTAATTC
>JBDTJA010000147.1:0-9712 GCA_039936075.1 Opitutaceae bacterium
CGAGCAGGTCACGCTCAATCTTTCCAGAGCCAGCACTGGGAGCATATTGCTGGCATCGCAGTAACCGTTCATTGCCGGGGGGTGATGGACGGTTACTGCGCCTAAATATGGGCGGCAGTTTTTAAAAAGCGGGGTCGTTTGACCCCGCTTTTTCGTGTGTGAGGTGAATGGAATGGGTGGGCCGGGCGCTCCGTCGGAAGGCGCGTTGGACAATGCTGCCGCGCGCGGAGCGCCCGGCCCACCTCATCGCCTTGCAGAGGGAGCTTTGTTTTACCACGAAGTTTAGAAAGGGCACGAAGCCCAGCATCCCGGAACTTTGTGATCTTCGTGCGCTTCGTGGTTAAAAATCAGACTTGGTGAGCGGCGTGGAGGAGTTTCTCCCATGTCATCGGGACGAATGCACCGACCTTCGTCATCGCGGCGTTGGCGACGATCATGCAACGGATGCATGGCAATGTCCGCGATGCCGGTGACGACGCCCGCAGTGAGAGACGTGCCAGCTCAAATAAATGCCATCTGCGGACCAGAGAACGGGTTTGAGAAAAGTATGCGGGTCATCATCGAGCGCCGCGAAGCGTTCGCGCGTGATCTGCCGGCCGAGCTTGGGCTGCCGCTCCCGAGCCACTGCCCAACCGCTCGCACAGAAAGGCTTCCTGCGTGCCCGCGTCCTTGTCGTGGTCAAATAGAGCGGAGGTCGGGGATGGGTTGACGATTTCAGGATGCATCAATTGAGATTCGCTCACCCAATACCAGTGGTGGGCTCAATCGGCGTTGAACCGTTGTCTTGTTTGGCCCACAACCTGTATAAGTTCCAAATGCCGACGATGACAGGTCCACCCAGACCCCAAATCGTCCCGTAACTCCAATTTGCTGAATTCTCCGTCCAGATAGTGACAGCCGTAATGTAACCACATGAAAGGAGCAGCGTAGTCGTCCATCGTAACCATCGCCTCTTTCGGATGAACGGACTTGGGAAAAAGATTGAGATGAGAAGCCCGATCAAGCCAAGCCATCCAGACCCGTATCCGAATGTTTTTGAGAAAGCAGCGAATCGGCCGATGACCGCAAAATGCAGCGACTCGATTCCTATTACGGTGGCCCAGGGCAGAAGGCACAAGACGGGGCCACACAATAGTAGTTGGACTATGATTCTCAAGAAAGTGTACCGAGGAGGCTGATTCATTTTTCGTCGGTCGAGAAAGCGGGATGATTGGCCATCGAAATTCTACACCATCGGCTTGAACTTCCCGACGATATTGGTCCGACACGCCGTGATCTGAACGAGCGAGCAGACTTCGACGCGGCAACGTCTTCGCCGAGCTCATTCATACCGGCGATTTCGGCGACGACGTGGGCGTTGTCGGCGTCAACCAAATCGACGACTTCCCCCAATGAGCTCATCGGTTACGTCCGGTGCCCACGGCGAGTCGTGAGGGGTGTGGCGCGAAGGGGAGGGCTAACGCTCCGGATGAGCCGTCAATGGTCCGCGGCTCGTCGGGGATCATTCGCACGAGTTGTTGGATCGTGATCTGCGGTTTCATCCGGCGACCTCCATCTGACACGGCTTTTCGCCGCCCCGCGCATCGCAGTCCAGGCCGCCGAGTTCGGCGATGGCGGCATAGAGCTTGTCTACGCCGGGATCGTGATGCGTGGACGCGACGGTGCCGAAGAGGCGTTGCCCCTTGTCGTTGGTTTCGAGGCGGCTGGCGATCTCGGCGCGGGCGGTCTGAGCCATGGGATGGTCGCATTTGTTGAGGGCGACGAACTGGGCGCCGTTGAGCAGTCCGATTTTTTGTAGCTGGCTATGTCCGCCATAGTAGGGCGCGAGCACGAAGAGCATCGCATCGACGAGCCGGCGCTGTTTGCCGAACAACCTGAACGGATCACTTTCCTGACCGATGCCGACGGACTCGACGAGAATCAGGTCAAACTCGCCGCTGGCGCGGAGGATCTCGATGGCGGCGGGTGCGGCAGCGGAGAGGCCGGTGAGGCTGCCGCGGGTGGCGAGGGAGCGGAAGAATACCCGGTCGTCCTGGGCGTAAATCATCCAGCCGCGATCACCGAGGATGGCACCCCCGGCGTCGGGAAGGGAAGGATCGTTGGCGATAATGGCGATGCGACTTCGCGGATTTTTCTGCAGAAAGCACCAGGTGAGTTCGTCAATGAGGGTGGATTTGCCTGCACCACCGGGGCCGGTGACGCCGACGACGAACGAGCGCGCAGCGCTCGCTCGTCGTCGGTTAGGGGTGAAAGATGATGGGCGATGGGGTTCGGACTCTGAAAGGCTGATGGTGCGGGCGAGGGCACGGTCACCGCGGAGGCGCGCGTTGGGCTTCAGCGTGCGTCCGTAGTCGCGACGAATGAGGGCCACGATGTCGGCCAGGGGTGTGCCGGCGTGCAAGATGCGATCAATGCCCTGGCGATGCATCACGCGCTCGTCGGCTTTCGTGATTGTGCCGCCACTACTGCCAAAGACGGGAATATCGCGGACGCCCAACGCCCGGAGGCGGTCAACGACCTCCTTGAAGAAGACGATGTGGCCACCGTTGAAAGAGCTGATGCCGACGGCGTGCGCGTCTTCTTGGATGGCGGCGCGAGCGATGGTGCACGCGGGGCAAGGGGAGCCGAGGTAGACGACTTCGAAGCCGTGACGGGCGAACTCCAGGTTGATTGTGCTCACGGCACTATCATCGCCATCGCAGATGGATGCAGCGGTGAGAATGCGCAGCGGGGACGACGGACGATCGGCGGCGCGGCGCGGGAAAACTGCAACGGCCATGGGCAAACGCTACCTACTTCACCAGTTCCGGCAAAGAGCAAACCGCCGCGCCGCAAGCTCGGGTTGAGTTAGCGGACACGATGATTTCTTGAATGAGAAGGCATGATAACCGGATGGCGGCCCGCTCAGGGCAAACCGCCACGGTATTCCTCTCGGCTGACGTAATTTTAAGGACGGGTGCAACTTAACCCAGGGTTGGACGTCTAAGTGGCATGACCCTATGGCGCCTCGTTCCCAAATCCCGCACGCGATTGAGCCTGAGTCTTTGCGCCGTGGTCGCGACTGGCGCCCTGATGGCTGGGTGCGTCGACGCGCCCCGTCACCCTCGTCCGGCGAGGGTGATTTACGTGGCGCCTCCACCTCCACCGCCTCCGCATGTGGTGTACGTCGAGGAGCCAGTGGCAGTGCCACCGCCCACGCTGATTTCCATCGAAATGGGCCCGCCGCCACCGCGTTATGAAGTGATTAGGGTGCGTCCGTCATCGCACCACGTGTGGATTGCGGGCTATTGGGGCTGGCGCGGCGGCCGCCATGTGTGGGTTGAAGGCCGCTGGGCCCTCCCGCCGCGTGGCCGCAACGCGTGGGTGCAACCCCATTGGGATCACCGCGGCGGAAACTATGTTTTTGTCGAAGGTTTTTGGCGCTGAGGGGTCGGCGCCAAGTTCAGGTGCAAGTACGGAAACGGCGCGGAGCGATCCGCGCCGTTTTCTTTTTTACGGACGGAGGGGGGCTGACTTGGCTGGGCAATTTTCGGACCTGGCAGAATGGGCGCAGTACGTCTGCGCCTCTCCGTGTGCGGGGATGCCGCGCGCGGAGCGCGCGATCCACCTCAGAACTCCGCCGTGCCGGGTGTACGGGCGAAGGGAATGACGTCGCGGATGTTGCCGACGCCGGTGACAAACATGAGCATGCGCTCGAACCCGAGACCGAAGCCGGCGTGAGGCACGCTGCCGTAGCGGCGGAGATCGAGGTACCACCAGTAATTTTTCTCGTCGAGGTGGTGCAGCGCCATGCCGGCGCGAAGGTGGTCGAGGCGCTCCTCGCGCTGGCTTCCACCGATGATTTCACCGATGCCGGGCACGAGCAAATCCATGGCGGCGACGGTCTCGCGCCCCTCGGCGCAGCCGTCGTTCTGGCGCATATAGAACGCCTTGATGGCGCGCGGATAGTTGTAAACGGTGACCGGGCTCTTGAAGTGTTCCTCGGTGAGGAAACGCTCGTGCTCGGACTGAAGGTTGTCGCCCCAGGAGACGGGATGCTCCCAGGTCTTGCCGCACTGGTTGAGGATATCAACGGCCTCGGTATAGCTGCAGCGCTTGAATGGTTGCTCGAGCACGAAGTCGAGGCGCGTGGCCAGGTCCTTGTCCACGAACTTGGCGAAAAATTCGAGATCGGCGGGGCAGTGCGTGCGGAGGTCGCGAATAAGATATTTCACGAAGTCCTCGGCGAGATCCATGTCGCCCGCCAGATCGCAGAACGCGACTTCGGGCTCGATCATCCAGAATTCGGAGGCATGGCGCGACGTGTGCGAGTTCTCGGCCCGGAACGTGGGCCCGAAGGTGTAGACGTTGCTCAGGGCACAGGCGAAGATCTCCGCCTCGAGCTGCCCGGAAACCGTGAGGAACGTCTTCTTGCCGAAGAAATCCTGGGTGTGGTCGACTTCACCTGACTCGGTTTTGGGTGGCTTCGCGAGATCGAGGGTCGTGACGCGAAACATGTCGCCCGCACCCTCGGCGTCGCTGGCGGTGATGATTGGCGTGTGCACGTAATAGAAGTCCTTTTGCTGGAAGAACTGATGCACGGCGTAGGCGAGCCGGCTGCGCACACGGAAGACGGCACCGAAAAGGTTTGAGCGCGGCCGCAGGTGGGCGATCTCGCGGAGAAATTCCATCGTGTGCCCCTTTTTTTGGAGCGGGTAGGTGGCATCGGCCTCGCCGAGGACGGTGAAACTTTGCGCCACCACCTCCCATTTCTGGCCGGAGCCCTTGGACTCGACGAGCCGCCCGCGCACTTCGATCGAGGCGCCGGTGTTCGCCTTGGTGATCTGGGCGTAGTCGGGCAGTGAGGCGTCGGCGACTATCTGGATGCCCTTGAGGCAGGAGCCGTCGTTGAGCTCGATGAAAGAAAAGGCCTTCGCGTCGCGGCGGGTCCGGACCCAGCCCTGAAGCAAGAGGGAGTTCATCGGAGCGGCCGCGTTGAGGGCATCTTTGACAAGCGTGCGTGACATGTGGGTAAGGCCTTCACCCAAACGGGCCCGAAGAGGGCTGGCAAATCAGGAAACCGGCGGGGCACCGCGGCTGGCACGCACAAAATTGTTGTTTGGGTCTGAACCGGGGACGGATTTGTCGGTCTGTGAGTCGGG
Organism: Opitutaceae bacterium; assembly: GCA_039936075.1. Classification (GTDB taxonomy): domain Bacteria; phylum Verrucomicrobiota; class Verrucomicrobiia; order Opitutales; family Opitutaceae; genus Opi-474. The sequence continues at coordinate 5,142 of JBDTJA010000147.1, forward strand.
CATGAATATCACCACCCCTACCTCTGCACGGCGCGCAAACTTTCTCGCGCCTGCTTTCGCAGTTTGCGGCGCGCTGGCCCTTTTCGCCGGTTGTGCCTCGGATGAGTCCCATGTGGTCTCCGCCCCGCCGCCCGCTCCCGCCGCCACGACGATGACGACGCAAACGACTCAATCAGCCCCGGTGACAACGCAGGGACCGACGTACACGACGACAACGCCCGCGGGCACGTCGACGTCCTACACGACGACCACGACGGCTGCTCCCACCAACACGGTGATCGTGACGTCCGCCCCGCCCGCGCTGCAGTCTGAAGTTGTCCTCGCCAGGCCGAATGCGGATTACGTCTGGGTGCCGGGCTACTGGACGTGGCGTGAGAGTCGCTATCAATGGATGGCCGGCCACTGGGAACTGCCGCCTTACAAGGGCTCCAGCTGGATCGCACCGCACACTGAAATGGAAGGCAATGCCTACCGTTTTTATGAGGGCCACTGGAACTGAGTTCTCTTGAGCTAAGCTTACGGCGCGGAGCAATCCGCGCCGTTTTTTATTGGATCAATGGGATAGGGGCGCCGCGGGGCGCGCAACGCGCGCGGCTTCCGGCTGGGTTACTTTGCCGTCCCGCCAAGCGCGTTTTCTGGAATAATATTATCGGTCAACGCGGGCGGGCTTGCTTACGGCCATGCCGTCTTTGCGTGCGTGCGGGCAGACGCGGTTGCCCGGCGGAATCGCCGATGCATGCCATCCAGCAGACGCGGGTTTCCACAGGAGGAATAACGATTTTAACGCCGCATTTGGGTAATGGGTCGGTTTGGCGTTGGTCGGGCTTTACGCCCGATATCCGACCCTCCGATTTCGGGCGTTAAGCCCGACCCACAAGATCATGGAAAATCAAACTGACCACTACGCTCACTGGGTGGCGGAGGCTCTTTTATGATTTCACGAACTCGCTCACGAAGCGATGGACGGGCATGGTCTCAAGTTTCGCGCGATCCGCAAAGAGCTGCATCAACCTGACGGATTGGGCCGGCCCGTAGTGGGCGATAAAAGCAGAGGCAGCTTTTTGCTGCAGGAGCGGAATGCCCTCGGCCCGCCGTCGGCGGTGGCCAATGGGATATTCCACAACGATCCGCGTTGTTTGGGAGCCATCCTTGAAGAAAATCTGGATGGCGTTGGCGATGGAGCGCTTGTCGGCGTCAAGGTAGTCCCGGGAGTAGGCAGGGTCTTCGGTGACCGTCATCCTCGCGCGCAGCGCATCAATCCGCGGATCGGCGGCGAAGCGCTCCTCGTAGTGATCAGCGGTCAGGGTGCCAAAGATCAGGCCGATGGCGGCCATGTATTGGAGGCAATGGTCCCGGTCGGCGGGATTATGGAGGGGACCGGTCTTATCAATGATACGGATGGCGGACTCGTGGGTGACCAGCTCCACGCGCTCGATTTCATTCAGACGGTCCTTCACCCGCGGATGCAGCTGCACGGCGCATTCCACGGCGGTCTGCGCATGGAACTCCGCGGGAAAGGAGATTTTGAAGAGGATGTTTTCCATCACGTAGCTGCCGAGGGGGCGGCTGAGTTGGACGGGCGCGCCCTTGAATGAGACATCCTGAAAGCCCCAGGTCTTGGCGGAGAGGGCGGAGGGATAGCCCATCTCGCCGGTCATCGCGATCAAGGCGAGGCGAACAGCGCGGCTGGTGGCATCACCGGCGGCCCAGGATTTGCGCGAGCCGGTGTTGGGTGCGTGCCGGTAGGTGCGGAGCGCCGAGCCATCAATCCACGCCTGCGAAAGGGCATTGATCACCTGGTCGCGCGTGCCGCCCAGCAGCGCGGCGGTGACGGCCGTGGAAGCAACCCGGACGAGCAGCACATGGTCGAGGCCGACCCGGTTGAAGGAGTTTTCAAGAGCGAGGACGCCTTGGATTTCGTGCGCCTTCACCATCGCGATGAGGACGTCGCGCATGGTCAGTGGTGAGGAGCGTGGGATGAGGGGCGTTTGAAAAGCGGCGGGGGTGACGCCGGCGTTTTGCTGTCGCGAAAGCCAGTCGGCCGTGGCCAGAATGGCGCCGAGATTGTCGGAGGGATGACCCCACTCGGCGGCGAGCCAGGTGTCGTTGAAATCGAGCCAGCGGACGAGGGTGCCAATGTTGAACGCCGCCTGCACGGGATCGAGTTCGTAGGCGGTGCCGGGCACCCGCGCGCCATGGGTAATCGTCGTGCCGGGTACGACCGGACCGAGGAGTTTGGTGCAGGCCGGATAGCCCAGGGCGAGAACGCCGCACGCAAGCGTATCAGCGAGGCACCAGCGCGCGGTATCGAGTGCCGCAGGACTCGGGATGGACGCCTTTAGAGCGTAATCGGCGAGATCGGTGAGGAGCTGATCGGATGGCGGGCGGGCGTTGGAGAGGGGGGAAGACATGACGGAGAATTAACCGCGAAGGACGCCAAGAAACGCGAAGATCAATCCGAACAAGGAATCAGGGTCCGAACCTTCGCGTTTCTTGGCGTCATTCGCGGTTAAATTAGGGACGATGCGCCAAGGGCACGAAGGGGCGGTTGTCCGGGCCGGTGTAGTTCGCGCCGGGGCGGATGATTTTCCCATCGAGACGTTGCTCGATGATGTGAGCCGCCCAACCGGCGGTCCGGGCGATTACGAAGAGCGGGGTGAACATCGTCGTGGGCACTCCCAGCTCATGATAAGCGACGGCGCTGTACCAATCGAGATTGGGAAACATCTTTTTCTCATGCCAAAGCAGCGTCTCAATGCGCCCGGCGATGTTGAACAAGTTGCGCCCGCGATCCGAGGTGCAGAGCCGCCGCGCGATCTCCTTGATGAGGGGATTGCGGGGATCGCCGAGGGTGTAAACCGGATGGCCGAAGCCGATGACGATTTCCTTGCGAGCGAGCCGGTCGCGAATCCCGGCCTCGGCCTCGTCGGGGGTGCGATAGCGTTGCTGAATTTCCAGCGCGACTTCGTTGGCCCCGCCATGTTTGGGCCCGCTGAGCGCGCCGATGGCACCGGTGATGGCGGAGTAAAAATCCGCGCCCGTGCCCGTGATGACCCGAGCAGTGAAGGTGGAGGCGTTAAATTCGTGCTCGGCGTAGAGGATGAGTGACTGATCGAGCGCGCGGACCTGAGTCGGCGAGGGAGTTCGCTGGTGAAGCAGATTGAGGAAATGCGCGGCGAGCGTGGCATCGGCGGTTTCGACCGCGATGCGCATACGACGGTTGGAAAAGTGATACCAGTAAAGCAGCATGGACGGAAACACCGCGATCAACCGGTCAGCCAGTTCGCGAGTCACGCATGTGTCGGAGGAAGTCCCACCAGCAGCGGGTAAATTTGCCGGCTCGAGGGCGCCGAGGAAGGAACATCCCGTGCGGAGCACATCCATCGGATGAGCCTGAGCGGGAATTTCCTCCAGCACGGTGCGGAGTGCCTGAGGCAGGGCGCGGAGCCCGATCAGCTTGGCGCGATAAGCATTGAGCTCCGCCGGGTTGGGCAGGCGCTCATGCACCAGCAGATGAGCGACCTCCTCAAACGTGGCACCTCGGGCTAGATCCGCGATGTCGTAACCACGATAATGCAGGTCATTGCCCGATTGACCCACTGTGCAGATGGCGGTGTTGCCCGCGATGACGCCGGAAAGCGCCACGGATTTCTTTCCCTTGGGGGCGGAACTGGGTGAAGGGTCAGGCATCGAAATTATTCCATCACGACGCCCAAGCCTTCGGAAGCATGGCCGCAGAAAGGCGCAAAGCATGGAAGGCTGCGAATACGACGCCAATGCGCCGATAGGCACGGAAGGTACTGATAAAAGCGGAATCCCTTTGCGTGCCTCTTGGTGGCAATCGTCCGAGGCTCGGAGGGCCGGCCTGCGCGCTCCTCGTGGATGATTTTAGGTTTTTGCATCGGGCTTGGGTTGGTATCCGAGGATGTCGTAGAGCTCGGTGCGGGTTTGCATTCGATCCACGAGGGCTTTTTGCGTGCCATCCTTTCGGATCGCCTCGTAAACCTGACGCGAGGCCGCTGCCGCGGCCCGGGACGCGGAAAGCGGGTAAAGCGCCATTGCCACGCCAGCACCGCGAAGCTCGGTCACCGTGAAGTAAGGCGTGCGGCCGAATTCGGTCAGATTAGCGAGCACCGGGACCTTCAGGGCGGCGGTGAATTCCCGGTAGTCATCGAGAGTAGGGAGTGCCTCGGCAAAAATCATGTCCGCGCCGGCAGCGACGTAGGCTTGGGCGCGCGTGATAGCGGCGGCCAAACCTTCCACGGCGGCAGCGTCGGTGCGGGCCATGATGACAAAATCCTGATTGGGCCGGCCGGAAACGGCGGCTTGCACTCGCGCAACCATTTCGCCGACGGGTACGAGTTGCTTGCCCGGAAGATGGCCACAGAGCTTGGCGGGAACCTGATCCTCGACCTGCACGGCAGCCGCGCCGGCGTCGGCGACTTCGCGTACGGCGGTGGCAGGATCGTCCCAGCCCGTATCAATATCCACCAGCAGGGGAAGATCCACCCGGCCGGCAATCCGTCGGACATCAACCAGAATGTCCGCCAACGCGGTGAGGCCGGTGTCAG
>JBDTJA010000148.1:0-8061 GCA_039936075.1 Opitutaceae bacterium
AACCCGCCGGGTCGGATTCGCGGATGAAACCTGACTCGTCCCGACTGGGAACGGGCCACGGCGCCAACCGGCAGCTCACGCTGGGTTTGTAATATTATGCGTTACTAATCCGCCGGGGTGGCCCGGCGGGGCAAACCCAGCGCCGCCGGCTGGTTCGCCGCACTCTGGCGGCGGCGGGAGGATTCGCGGAGTCACTGGTTGAATTGTTCAGTGGGTCCACCTTCTCGCCCCTGTTTCGCAGGTGCTGTCTCTTGGCCCTTTACGCCCGACATAATCAACCCTGAACCAAAGATGTCGGCGATAAACCCCGACCCACGTTAGGTCTCCTCGTCTCGGGGTGGTCGCTCCTTCGTTGCGGAAAATAGACGCGTCGGTCATGGGCCCTTATCGCGAATTCGGGATTGCTGGTGGGCGCTCCAACCTTCCTGTGCCCGATCCCGCCGAATATACAGAGCCGAATCGCCTGCGGGCGATGGCCGCCGGCGAAAGGCCACAGGAGAGGTTGGAGCGCCTCGGTCCCGGGGCGCTGAGTGATACGGAGCTATTGGCCATGCTGTTGCGCCACGGGACCCGGGGCCAGGATGTGATGACGCTCGCGACGCGATTGCTTTCCGAGGCGGGCTCTCTAGCAGGGTTGATGGCGTGGCGGGCCACGGAATTCCGCCAGCTCCGGGGTATTGGCCGAGTGAAAGGCCTGCAACTGTTGACCGTGATGGAAGTTACCCGCCGCGTCGTCGGCCACCAGACCGGTGAAGCTCCGCTGCTCAACCGGGCCGATCTCGTGGCGGCATTTTTTCAACCGCTCAGCCTCGGACTCGAGGTCGAGAAATTCTGGGTGCTTTGCCTGAACCGAAAAAATCGTCTGCTCAAGCGCGTCGAGGTCACCTCCGGCACCGCCACCGCCGCCCTCGCCCATCCGCGCGAGGTGTTCCGTGAAGCCATCCGGGAGTCCGCCACGGCGGTCGTTTGCGCACATAACCACCCCAGCGGAGACCCTGCGCCCAGCGCTGCTGACTTGCAGATCACCCGTCAGCTCCGCGAGGCGGCCAAGGCCGTGGATATCGACCTGCTCGACCACGTCATTCTAGGCAGACCGACGGCAGATCCGACGGGAAAGGGATATTACAGTTTTCGGGAGGCGGGACTAATATGAGGGCAAGCCCGCGCCGACCTGAGGCGGAGCCGAGATTGGCCTCCAAAGCGGAAAGCCATGCGTCGCCAACCCCTGCCCCCTTCGCTTGTCGAAGGATACGTCTACCGGCACCGTCCTTTGCGCCACTCTGACCTGTTGAGATTGACGGCCGACCCGGGGCTGAAGGGTCGCCGTGCCATCCGTAGCCTCTGCGAAAGATGGTGGTAGGACCTGGATTCGAACCAGGGAAGGCGTTAGCCAGCAGATTTACAGTCTGCCCTCGTTGGCCACTTGAGTATCCTACCAAATGGGGAGCGCGAAAACTCTCGGGTCACCCCCGCGAGTTCAAGGTTTTTTTCAGCGCCGCCTTGCTTCTGCGTCACCATCGCCCTGTCCTGAACCCACGGCTATGCTTAACGAGGCGAAAGAAATGCTCACGGACTTCTTTGCCCGAGGGCTGATTTCCGACCTGTTTTCTATCGGCGGCTTTGTGCTCGCCCTGCTGCTCGTCGCCCGCCTGATGAGCCAAAAGAAGGCTCCGGCCAACACGTTTGCGTGGCTCCTGGTCATCGTGCTCCTGCCCTACGTCGGCGTACCCCTGTATCTCATGTTTGGCGGCCGCAAATTGCGCCAATTAGCCGCCCGCAAAGCTCCGCTGACTCCCCAGCTGCCCCAGCAGGCCTCCGACAAATCGGTTTTCGCGACCTGGCCTGTCGCGCATACGATCATGGCCAGTGGCGCCGGCGCGCCGGCCGCGGGCAACCGCTTGCAGCTCCTTACCACGGGCGAGGACACATTCCACGCCCTCGAGCAGCAAATTCGAGCGGCGCGACACACGATTCACATCAACACCTTCATTTTGGGACGGGATGAAACCGGCCGCCGGGTGATCCAGTTGCTGTCGGAGCGCGCCCGGGAGGGCATCAAGGTGCGGCTGCTGCTCGACGCCGTGGGTTGTATGTTCGTGCGGCGCAGTTTTTACGCCTCACTGCGCGAGGCAGGCGGCGAGGTATTCAAATTCATGCCGGTGCTGCCATTCACTTCCCGCGGCTCGGCCAATTTGCGCAATCATCGCAAGATTGCCGTCTTTGACCACGCCACGGCTATCATCGGCGGCCACAACCTCGCTCGCGAATACATGGGCCCAACCCCGTATCGCAAACGTTGGCGTGACTTGGGCGCCCTGATCGAGGGACCCGCCGCCTCACTCTTGAATGAGGTCTTTATCGCCGACTGGTGTTTTGCGAGCCGCCAGTCGCCCGAAGCCGTTCGTCCTGGCCAGTTCTCGGATCCCGTGCCCGATCGGGGCGCAGCCGAATTGCAGGTGGTGGCGAGTGGTCCCGACGTGCCCGGCGATCCGCTGTACGAGGGGATCATCTCCATGATCCAGGAATCCGAGAAAAGCATCTGGGTGGTCACGCCGTACTTCATTCCCGACGACGTGCTGCTGCGCTCCCTGATCGTGAAGGCGCGCGCCGGACGCGAAGTCACGCTCATGGTACCCGAGCGGTCAAACCACCCCGTGACTGATTTTGCCCGGCGGCATTACATTCGAGAACTGTGCTCGGCCGGCGGGCGCGTTTTGCTTTTCCAGGTCGGCATGATGCACAGCAAGGCCGTGATCGTGGACGATCGCATTGGCCTGCTGGGCTCAGCCAATTTCGACCTGCGCAGCCTATTCGTTAATTTTGAGATCGGTGTGGTGGTACACACCGCACCCGAGGCTCTGATGATGAAGGCGTGGGCCAAAAAGCAGGCGGAAAGCTGCCGAAAATTCGTCAACCGACCCAAGCGGCCTCATGACCTGCTAGCCAACATCTTGGAGGATTTCAGCCGGCTGCTCGCGCCGCTGCTCTGACGGCTCAAGCCATCGCGCTCGCAAGCTCGAGTAGATCAAACGCACGGCTGACCTCGCGGCGGATTTCCGCCAGCGCGGCCCGCGCGTGCTCGACCCTGATATCCTTCTTTTCGGCGTACTCGGCTTTGAGCGCCGTCCAGCGTTCGCTAACGCGATGGAGCTTTTCCCCGGAATTCTGGAGCAGGTGCCGCATGCGGCCCTGCAACGGCGTCACTTGGCAAGCCAGACGTTCATCGAGCCGGCGGCGGGCTTCACTCAATTGCAGGAGGAGAACTTTTTCCTCAGAGACTCGGCGCAGGCCGGTGACGAGGCGGAGTTTTTCCAAGGTCCAAATGGACCACTTGGTCGGATCCCAATGCCACCACTTCACGCCGTTCCGGTAGTCGTGCTGAAACTCGTGGTGATAATTATGGTAGCCTTCGCCGAAAGTGAAGAGCGCCATCAACCAACTGTCGCGCGCGCTGCAGCGATCCGAGTAAGGCTGGTGGCCCACGGTGTGGCAGAGCGAATTGATGAAAAATGTCATGTGCTGCACGACAGTCACCCGGGCCACGCCAGAGATGAGAAACCCACCCAGCGCCCCGATGGCGCCGCCATGCCAGTAACCCAGCAAGGTCGGCAGTACGAAGCCGACGAGGATTGCAATCGGCACATAAAAATTGAATTGGAAACGAACGAGCGGGTCCTTGCGGAGGTCGGCGACGTTATCGAGCGGAGCCTCGGGATCGAGCTTGAACAGAATCCAGCCGATGTGTGCATACCAGAAGCCTTGGCTGATGTCGTACGGATCCTCTTGGTGGTCCACGTGCTTGTGGTGACGGCGATGGTCAGAAACCCAGGCCAGCGCCGCGTTTTCAAAGGCCGCCGCACCGAAAAGCAGCGTCAGCAAACGCACCGGCCAGCGGGCTTCAAAAGCCTTGTGCGCAAACAGTCGGTGGTAGCCCAGCGTGATGCTGAGGCCCGTGGCAATGCAGCCGATCAGAAACATTCCAATCTGAAATGCATCTGCATGAAATTTAAACAGATACACAGGAACGGCCGTGCAAGTGATGACAGCGGTTCCGATCAGGAACGAACTATTGGTCCAATTGATGCGCGCAGCGGGAAGACGGAAGGGCACGCCCAACAAAACTGCGGATCACTCCTCGGAGCAAATCGAATCGCAAAAATTTGTCGCGGAAAACACGTAGTGAACCGGGCTGTTCAGCGCCCCACTCCCTCAGCGCGCTCGGCCTGCAACAGTCGCAAGTTATTTCGCGCCGGCGCAAACTCGGGTTTCAGCCGCAGCGTCTCTTCGTACTGCTTCTGCGCCTCATCGAGCCGGCCGAGCTGGGTCAGCGCATTGCCAAGGTTGTTGTGCGCCTCGGCAAAATCGGGTCGCAGTCGCACAACCGCAGCGTACTGCTCAGCCGACTCGCCATAGCGGTGCAGCGCAAACAGCACATTACCCATGTTGTAGCGCACGCCAACAGCGCCGGGATCGAGGCGCTCGGCGGTTTGAAAATGGTCGAGCGCCTCCGGCAACCGGCCCTGGCGTGCGAGGATACTGCCCATTTCCGCATGCAGCAGAGCATTGGTGGGCTGCAGTCGCAACGCCGCCTCGTAATGCTGGAACGCCTCCGGCGTTCGTCCCGCCATCACCAGCGCACCCGCGAGCGTGTGCTCCGCGTCGGCGAAGTCCGGCTTGAGCCGCAGCGCCGTACCGTACTCGGCCAACGCTTCTTCCATCCGCCCCTGTTGCAGCATCGCCGTCGCCAGCACGTAATGCGCCTCCGCGTAATCCGGCCGCAGCCGCACCGCCTCCGCCGCCGCTGCTTCCGCCTCCGCGGGTCGCCGCAGCTGCAGCAACACGCCCGCCAAACTGTAATGCGCTTCGGCAAATGCAGGGGTGAGCCGAGCCGACGCTGCAAAATGCCCGCGGGCCTCATCCAACCGTCCCACGTTGGCCAAGGCTGTTGCGAAATTCATCTGCGCGCGGCCGTTGTCTGGCTGCTCCGCCGCTGTGACGCCCCAGAGCGTCAGCGGATCACGGTAGTCCTCGTTGCGGCGCGCCGTCACAACGCCTGACACCACAGACAGCGCCAGCCACACCGCCACGCTGCGCACGCCGAGCCAGCAATAGCCACCCAGCACCGCGAGGATGATCAGCGCCGCCAGCGAAAGGTACATCCGGTGCTCCGCGATCGTCTGGGAAACCAGCGGAACGACACTCGAGCTCGGCGCTAGGATGGCAAAAAAACTGAACGCCAAAAATCCGACCATCGGCCACCGGCGCAGGGCGACGAACGTGCCCGTCACCAACGCCAGCAAAACCATCGCTTGCGGCCAAACCTCACCCACCCCCTGCACCACGTGGGTGCCGTAATCAACCACCAGCGGATGTGGCCAGATCGCGAGCTGGAGATAGAGGATGATCGCCCGGCATTGGGTCAGCGCGTAATCCCACGCGCTCACTCCCAGACCAAATCCGGCGGCGCCACCCCGCTGACCCGAGTGCAGCGTCAACCACGCCAGCATTAGCCAGGTCGCCGCCAGCGCGATGTACAGCCACCCCCGCGCGCGCCAAGCCGCGGCAAAACTGCCGGCCACGAACGTGCGGTCGTACAGCAGAAGGAGCACAGGCGCGGAGACCATGACCTCCTTCGTTGCCATGCCTAAAAGGCAGACGATCACTGTGACAACTTGCCAGCCGCGCGACGCCGCTCCTTCCACGCTGCGAATGAAAGCATAAAACGTGAGCAGATAAAACAGCCCCATCAGTGACTCGGTGCGCTGCACGACGCAGGTCACCGATTCCGTCTGCAACGGATGCACGGCCCAGAGCAGCGCCACGGCCCAGGCCAAGGGCAGCGCCGCCGTCCCGAAGCGGTCGCGCAGCCGGGTCAGCCGCAGCGTTCGCCGCACGACGCCGAACAACGTGAGCGCGGCCAGCGCATGAATCAGCGTGTTGACCACATGGTAACTTTTCACGTCGAGTCCGCTGATCGCATAATTGATCGCGAGCGACAGATTCACCATCGGCCGGCCGGCGGCACCGGTGACCTCGTTCGGTGGCGAGAGCACGTCAGATAGCGGCCACAGGTGCCGAATCGTCGGATTTTGTGTGATGGACTTTAAGTCATCGAACACGAACGGCGTCGCCAGACTGTTCGCATAGACCAACCACACCGCGAGCACGATGACCACCGCACCGAGAAATACTCCCCAGCGCGCCAGCCATCCACCGGAAGGTTGCGCCGGGTCCCCGGCGGTCTGTAAACGTGGGCGGTTCGTCGACATAATTTTTTAAGACTAACGCGACCCCGCGGCCTTGCGCTCCAGCAGTCGGTTCAGGTTGTTGCGCGCCGGTGCAAAATCAGGTTTGAGGCGCAGTGCCGCCTCGTATTCGGCCTGCGCTTCCTCGAGCCGGCCGAGCTGGCCCAGGGTGTTGGCAAGGTTGTTATGCGCCTCGACAAACTCCGGATGCAACCGCACCACCATCGCATACTGCTCAGCCGCCTCAGGAAACCGGTGCAGGGCAAACAGCGCGTTGCCCAAGTTATAGCGCGCGACCACCGCCGCGGGATCGAGCCTCACGGCCGCTGCCAAATACCCGACCGCCTCCTCTACCCGGCCCAGCCGGCCCAGCGAATCGCCGACCTCGCTCTGCAGCATCGCGCTGTTCGGGCGCAAGCGCAGGGCCATCTCGAAATTTTCCAGGGCTTCGCCCGTCCGTCCGGCCTTTGCCAGCGTTTCCGCCATCGTCTGACGCGCTTCCACGTAATCCGGTCGCATCTTCAACACCGTTTCAAAATGCGCCAGGCCCTCGTCCACGCGACCCAGTTGGACCAGCACGCCAGCCAGGACAAAATGCGCCTCGAAGTAAGGCGGCCGCAGCCGGACCGCGGCCTCCAATGGCGCCAGCGCCTCGGCCGGGCGGTACTGGCGAAACAGGAAATTTCCCCAGTTGAACTGCGGCTCGGCGTAGTCGGGTTTGAGCCTCACGGCCTCGGCCAGGTGCTGCTCCGCCTCCGCGTTGCGCCCTTCAATCGCCAGCGCACAACCCAAACTTGACTGCGCCCGCGGGTTTCCAGGTTGTTCGGCGACCGTCACCGTCCAGAGCCTCACGTTGCTTTGATAATCCTGATTGCGGCGCACCGTAAAAATACCTGCGACCACGGCCAGCCCCAGCCACACCGGCAGGCTTCCTCGGCCCAGCCAGCGGTAGCCGCCCAGGACGACAAGCCCGATCACCGCGGCCAGCGAAAGGTACATCCGATGCTCCGCCATGGTCTGCGTAATCAACGGCACGACGCTCGAACTCGGAGCCAGGATCGCGAAAAACCAGAATCCCGCGAAGCCCACCGCCGGCCGCCGCACGAGTGCGAAACAGGTGCCAGCCACGAGGCCGATCAGTAACAATGCCTGCCACCAAACTTCTCCGAAGCGCCGCACAATTGTCGTGCCATAGTCCACCACCAGCGGGCTCGGCCAAAACGCGAGGCGCAGATACAGAATGATGGCATGACACTGGGTGAGCGCGTAGTCCCACGAACTCACGCCACGCCCAAATCCCGCCGCCCCGCCTCGCTGACCCGCGGCGATCACGGTGTACGCCAGCAGCACCCACGTCGCCGCCAGACTGAGATAAAATGTCCGCCGCTGTTGCCAGGCCCGGCGAAAATTACCCGCGACAAACGTGCGGTCATACAGCAGCACCAGCACCGGGGCGGAGACCATGACCTCCTTCGTTGCCATGCCCAGGAAGCACACGATCACGGTGAAGATCTGCCAGCGCCGCGGGGAGGCGGATTCCACCGCCCGAATAAAGCCGTAAAGCGTCAGTAGGTAAAACATTCCCATCAACGATTCCGACCGCTGGATCACAAAAGTCACCGACTCCGTCTGGAGCGGGTGCAGCGCCCAAAGGAGCGCTACGGCGAAGGCCAGCGGCAGTGCCGCGACACCAAATTTTTCCCGCATGGCTGGTCGCAGCAGCGTGCGCCGCATCAGCCCAAACAGCGCCAGCGCCGCCACGGCGTGGATCAGGGTGTTCGCGAGGTGATATCCCTTCACGTCGTAGCCACCGACC
>JBDTJA010000149.1:0-39698 GCA_039936075.1 Opitutaceae bacterium
ATTCTTGGTTACCTCGACGCCGAGTTGCCCGACACGATTGATCAGTGGCGAGAGCTGATCCATCCGGACGATTCCGCGGCCGCGCCCGACCAGCTGGCCAACGGGAAACTGGCGATCAGTGCCCGGCCGTTCAGCGTGGAATTCCGGATGCGTCACCAGCTCGGCCATTGGGTGTGGGTCCAGTGCCTCGGGCTGCAGGTGCCTGGGCAGACCGGCGAACTCGAGCGCATCATCGGTCTGCAACTCGACATCTCGGATCGCAAGGAACTTGAGGAAGCGAGCCTCGCGAACGACACGCGGATGCAGGAGCTCAGCAGCCTCGGCCCGCTCGGCGCGTTCGAGCTCGATTTTGCCGCCAAGTCCTACTGGTTCTCTCCCGCCTGGAAAAAAACCCTCGGCTGGACCGATGACGAACGCGCCGCCGAACTCGAGACCTTTACCTCCGCCCTTCCCCGCGAAGCCGCGGTCGGCGGCCTTGAAGCCTGGCTTTTGCAGCAGGTAAATGACCAGGCGTCGGTGCTGGTGCCGGTTGAGCTGATCGACAAGTCCGGCAAGCGCGTGACCGTGCTTCTCGGTGCGCACAGCACCTTCACCCGCAAGCGCGACCTTGCGCGCATCATTGGTTTTATCTGCGCGATTCCGGCGGGCCAGTCGTTGTCGACCGGCGGCGGCATTCCTTCCATCCTCGCCCATCAGGCCATCGCAACCGTCGCCGAGGGCGTCATCGTGGCCGATGGCCACGGGAAAATCGTCCTCGTCAATCCCGCCGCCGCGCGCCTCCTCCAACGCACCGCGGCGGCCGCCCAGGATCAGCCGGTTAACGAGGTCTTCCGGCTCGTCAGCCAGGAAAGCGGCCGCGCGAGCGACGCAGCCTTTGATCGGGCCCTCACGGCCGACCAGCCGCTGCCGCTGATCAGCGGCGACGCGCTCGCCTCCACCACGGTGGGCCAGCCCGCTGTGCCGGTGGTGTGGACCGCCCGGGCCGTGTTCGACCTCGATAGCAAACCCCAGGGCGTGGTAATCGCGTTCCGCGACCCGGTCGAGATGAGCCTGACCCCCGAGGAACTCGTCAAGGCCAACCGTTTCGAGACGCTCGGCCTGCTCGCCGGCGGGATCGCCCACGATTTCAACAACCTGCTCACCACCATTCTTGGCGGAGTCTCTCTCGCCAAGGATAGCCGCGATTACTCGTCCCTCGAGGACAGCGAGAAGGCCTGCATGATGGCCAAGGGTCTCACCAAGCAGCTCCTCACCTTCGCCAAGGGGGGCGCCGGTTCCCAGACCGTGATTGCCACGTCGGAAATCCTTTCCGACGCCATCAAGATTGCCGCCGCCGGCTCGACCGCGGAGATCTCCGTGAACGTGACCGAGGGCACTTCCCCCGTCATGGTGGACCGCGCGCAAATCCTGCAGGTGTTCCAGAACCTCGTGGTCAACGCGCTCCAAGCCATGCCGTCGCCGCCGCACCGCGCCCGCATCCAGCTGCGCGCGACCAACGTCACCCTCGCCGACGGCCAGGTGCCCGCGCTTGCCGCCGGCGAATACGTGGAATTTGAAGTGCGTGACAACGCCAGCGGCATCCCGCCCGAGAATGTCGCGAAGATCTTCGATCCGTTCTTCACCACCAAGAAGCATGGCACCGGCCTTGGCCTGGCCACGGTGCTCACCATCGTCCGCAAACACGGTGGCCAGATCACCCTCAACACCGCCGTCGGCGCCGGCACCGCGTTCACGGTCTACCTCCCGCCCGCCGGCCGCCCGCCCGAGGTGCAGGCGCGCCGCGCGCCCTCACTGCGCTTCGGTACGGGCCGCGTGCTGTTCATGGACGATGACGCCTCCATCACGTCGCTCACCGCCGCGATGCTCAAGAGCCTCGATTATAAGTTCGACCTGGCCAAGGGCGGCGAGGAAACCCTCGTCCTTTACAAGCGCTACCTCAACATTGGCCGGCCCTACGATGCCGTGATCATGGACATCAACGTCATCGGCGGCATGGGGGCGGAGGAGACTTATGCTGCCCTCAAGAAGCTCGACCCCGATGTCCGCGCGATCATTTCCAGCGGCTACGACAACGAGGACATGGCCCGCAAGTTCCTCGCCGCCGGCTTTGTCGGCCACCTCACAAAGCCCTACCGCGTTGCCGATCTCGGCAAGTTGCTGAAGACCGTCCTCGGTTGAGCCCATTCGACCCTGCTCCTGGCCCGAAGGCGTTGGGAGCAGCGCGCTCCACCTGATTTCCGTCCCTACTCCCGCCAGGTAAACGCGTGGCACAGTGCCACCCCGGCCGCATCCGCCTCATCCGCTGCCAGCGGTCGGCCGTGCCCCAGCAGCGCCATCACCGTGCGCGCCATCTGCTCCTTGCTCGCGCGACCCGCGCCCACCACCGCCAGTTTGACGCGCAGCGGCGCGTATTCGTAAACCGGTCGCGCGTGCAGCGCCACGGCCGCCATCGCCGCGCCGCGCGCCGCACCGAGGATCTGCGCGGTTTGAAAATTTTGCACGTAGATCGTCTGCTCCAGCGCCACGTGCTTCACGTCGATACCCGCCAGAAACTCCGTCACCGCCCGGTGAATTTCCGCCAGCGCAAACGCCATCGGCTGCTTCGCCGCCACGCGCACCGTTTGGCAGCGCAACAGCACGGGCGAACGTCCCGGCACAAACTCCACCAGCGCGAGTCCCGTGCCGCGCAGCGAGGGATCAATGCCCAGCACGACGCCGACAAAGGGCGGACGCTGCAACGAGAGCACGACCGGCCCACTCGCCGGGACCGCGCGGCCCTCGAGTTTCGCCTTCCACATCTGCCGGACATTCATGCGTGCCATGGCAGGATCAGCGGGAACCAACCGGCGATAAGCCACGAAGGAACGCGAATGAACTCGAACGGATTCCGAGCTTGCGGGGGTCCAATCCAAGGCGAACCTGAAACTCAGTTGGAGAATTGATTTTCGAGCGAAGCAACCGTTCGCTGAATTCGTGTCCGTTCAGGTTCATTCGTGGTCAAATGGCTCGGGTTTAGAACAGCAGTCTTAACCCAGCGAGGGCCGAGAGGCCAAGCGCAAGGTTTTCAAACACCTTTTGGTTGATTCGCTGCAAAATCACCCGGCCAAGTAGCGCCCCAACGATCACCGCCGGCAGGAGGACGAGATCTCCCCTTAAACTGTGCGCATCAATCAGCCCGAGACTCACCATGAACGGCACCTTGAAAAGGTTCATCAGCAGAAAGTAGTACGCACCCGTGCCCATGTACTCCAGCTTGGGCAAACTCATCGAAAGCAGGTAAATGACCATCAGCGGACCCGCCGCATTTGCCACCAGCGTCGTGAATCCCGCCAGGATGCCAAAGACCGGCGCATACCACCAACCATGCTCGGGCGCCTGTTCCGCCTCGGGCTTCACTCGCGTCCGTCGCACCACATGCAGGATCAACAGGGCCAGCACAATGAACCCGATCAGCAGCCTCGTCTGCCGGTCATCAATCCGGCCCAGCGCAAAATACCCCGCAATCACGCCCACCGCCGTCCACGGAAAGAGTTTCAACAAATAACTCCATCGCGCGTGACGCCGGTAGGAAGCCACCGCCACGACGTCCGCAATCACCAGCATCGGCAGCACAAACCCGCTCGCGTGGCGGGCAGGCATCAGGTTGGCAAAAATCACCACGGCCAGCATGCCCAGGCCGCTGATGCCCGTCTTGGCCAGGCCGATCGCGAGCGCGCCCACCACGGCGAGCACCCATTGCCACGGTTCGAGACTCATGGCTGAACAATGTCCCCCGTAAACGTCCCGTCCACCACTTCAAACATCTGCCATGCTCCCAATCCGGCAGCCGGGTACGTCGTGCCCGTCGCGATCACCTGCGACTCCGGGTCAATCGCCGTCCAGAACTGCGCGCGGCGGGCCGGATCAAGTTCACCCAGCACATCATCCGCCAGTAGCACCGGCCGCACTCCACTTTTCGCGTGAAACCATGCCGCTTGCGCCAGCCGTAGAGCCAGGACGAGCGAGCGCTGCTGGCCTTCCGACGCGAAATCCTTCGCCGCCGTGCCGCGCACCGTGAAACGAAAATCATCGCGATGCGGACCCGTGAGCGTCGTGCGAAATTGCGCGTCGCGCCCCCGGCCAAACTCCAACCGCGCCAGCAGCGCCTCCGCGGAGGCCGAGGCAAAATCCGGCTCGTACACCAGCCCCGCCGACTCGGTTTCGCCGCAGAGCGTCGCATATCGTGTCTTCAGTCCTGCCCCGATTTCCTTCAGGCCCGTCTCGCGCCGGGCGATGAGTTCCGCCGCTGCCGGCGCCAGAATCTGCTCAAACGCCGCGAGCTGCTGGTCCACCGCCCCACCGCGCTTGAGCAGGCTGTTCCGTTCTGCGAGGGCGCGGCCGTATTTCTGCAGCGCCGACAAATACGCGCCATCCATCGCCGAGAGCGTGAGATCCATCCAGCGTCGCCGCAGCGCCGGCGCCCCGCGCACCAACTGCAGGTCCTGCGCCGAGAAAACGACCGTGGGGAATTTTCCGAGATGATCCGCCAGTCGCGTGACGCGCGCCTGGTCGTTTGACAATTCCTTCCCGTCGTGCCGCAGCTTGATCGTCACGTTCGTGTGTCCCTGTCGCTCATGCTCCAGCTCCACGGCGATCGCCGCGCACTGCTGGCCGTGACCGATGAGGAGCTTGTTATCCGTCGCCCGGAACGAACGCAGCGCTGTGATAAACCCGGCGGCCTCGAGCAGATTTGTTTTACCCTGCCCATTCTTCCCCACGAGAAACTGCTGTCGGCCGGAAAATTCGAGCGCGGCAAAGCCCACGTTTCGAAAATGCCGCAGCGTGATTTTCTTCAGGCGCATGACCGGGTGCGCCTTCAGGAGGCAACGGAGACCAAGCCGAGTCAATCCACGGAGGCTTTGGCCACGACAGGACGCAAAAACTGCGAGCGCCCGATCATGCTCTCCTGTACGCTCACGAGCGCGATGGCGTCTCAGCCATCGAGGTGGACCTTTTTGCGTCGCTCGGCGCGCCGGGGAATGTCGTCGGAGCCGCCGACCCGTTGGCGCGGGTTGATGGGCAATCCTCCGCTTCCCATCATGTTCGCAACAATTTCTTTCCCTCGCCCATTCTCTCGGCTATTCCTGTCCACTCATGACCTTCGAAGCCTCGCTCGCCGAATCTGTCAAATCCCTGCAGGCGCTCGCCACCCTCCGCCCCGCCATTGATCGCGCCGGGCAGATGATCCTCGCGACACTGCGCCGCGGAGGGAAGCTCCTCATCGCCGGCAATGGCGGCAGCGCCGCGGAGGCCGCGCACTTCTCCACCGAGCTGGTCGGACGCTACCAGAAAAGCCGACGTGCCCTGCCCTCCATCGCCCTCTCCTCCGATGGTTCGCTCATCACCTGCATCGGCAACGACTATGGTTACGACCAGGTTTTCTCACGTCAGATCGCCGGCCTCGCCCGCCCGGGCGATCTCGTCGTGGTGCTCACCTCCAGTGGCAACTCCGCCAACATTCTCGCCGCGCTCTCTGAGGCGAAAAAACTCGGGCTCGAAAGCCTCGCCTTCCTTGGTCGCGGCGGCGGCCAGGCGAAGGGTCTGGCCACGTGCGAGCTGATCATGCCCAGCCAGAGCGGCGCTCCCTGTCAGGAAGCACATCTGTTCCTCATTCACCACTTCTGCGAATTGGTGGACGAGGCGTTCCCCACGTGACGGGATCGTATTGGTCCGCGCCACGCCGCCGCGACCCGATTCCCGAAGGATCACCTTGTGCCGCGTTGAGCCCAGTCGACTCAAATTAGAGCGCGTCGTCAGACCGGGTTGTCATCTGAAGCCAGTGGGAACTCCCGTTGGATACTGTCGGAACCCCTGCGAAGCCTCACTGGATCTTCGCGAGGCGCAGAATGACGATCGCTAAACCCGGATTTGAAAACCCTTCCTGATACAGTGGGCTGTTTTTTAGAGAGCCGATTCCGCGACAAAACTCCGCCCTCGTCACCAAGGCACGATGTGTTTCTTCGCGCGATTTTTCTCCTCGCTACCCACTACCCACTCCTCGCTACACTTTCCCTCCTATGAGCACTCCCGCCCCTGCCGAACACGCCCTGATCAAGACCAGCTATGGTGACATGACCATCGCTTTCTGGCCCGACGTCGCGCCCGAGACCGTCGCCAACTTCAAGAAACTCGCGAAAGAGAAGTTCTACGACGGCACCGCGTTCCACCGCGTCATCAAGGGCTTCATGATCCAGGGCGGCTGTCCCAATACCAAGAAGGGCGAGTCCGGCATGCCCGGCACCGGTGGCCCCGGCTTTAAGGTCAAAGCCGAATTCAACTCCAAGTCCCACGTCCGCGGCGTGATTTCCATGGCCCGCTCAGCCCACCCTGATTCCGCCGGCAGCCAATTCTTCATCTGCCATGGCGACGCCAAGTTCCTCGACGGCCAATACACCGGCTTCGGTGAACTTGTGAAGGGCGACGACGTCCTCGATCGCATCGCCACCATGCCGACCAGCTCCGGTGGCGGCGGCGAGAAGAGCACCCCGATCGAGCGCGTCGAGGTGGAAAGTATCCGCATCGTCCCGGCCAAGTAAGGCCCGCGTCTGATGGTCGCTTTTCTGCCGCGGACTTCCCGTCCGCGGCTTATTTTTTGCTAACGCGAATCGCCAGGTTGTGGGGCCAGGGCGCGAGCCCTTCCCACTCCCGGCGTGCAGGATAAAAGGGGTTTGCTACCTTTCCGGCGCGGGGTTTCGTGATTCTCGCCGCCCTCCCGCCCATGCCGAAGCTCCTTCACCTGCAGGTCGCCTGCGCCGAGAACCGCGTCATCGGGCGCGACGGCCGGCTGCCGTGGCGGATTCCCGAGGACCTGAAATTCTTCCACGACCAGACCGCCGGGCAGATCGTCGTGCTGGGCCGGATCTGTTTTCAGACCTGGCCCCGTGTGCTACTGGACGGACGTCGCCCGGTCGTTGTGACCCGAAACCAGGCGCTCGCCACCGACGCCGTTCACGTGGGGGCGTCGTTGCCCGAAGCGCTGGCCATCGCCGAGGCGCTACCTGGCGAAATCCACATCTGCGGCGGTGAGCGTATTTACGAGGAAACTTTCACCCTCGGCCGGCCGATGCGGCTGCACCTCACGCTGGTGCACGCCGATGTGCCGGGTGACACCTATTTTCCTGAGTGGCGGCATCTCGCCTGGCGCGAAACCGGTCGCCGGGAAAGCAGCGACGCGAACTACCGCTACACCTTCTACACGCTCGAGCGGCCCTGATTATTAACCGCGAAGATCGCAAAGGAACGCGAAGATCGCATCCTGATACTCAGGGGAATTGCCGCAAAAGGCGCAAAAAGAGGCCAGGTATCAGAACGAAGTTCGCCTGCCACTCTCAGTCGTCGCCAAGGCTATAGCTGACACGGTAGGCGATGGAATCGTTTCCGCCGCCTCCAACTCCTTTTGTGCCTCTTTTTGGCCCACTTTCGATAGGTTGAACTTCGCGTTCCTTCGGGCCCTTCGCGGTTAACAAGACGGGAGAACCTTATCCTTGGGCCGCGGCGTGGGCCTTCGCCGTTTCGACGTATTTTTCCGCCCAAGGCTTCAGGATTGCGATCTCGTCGGGCCGCAGCGGCCGGATGACCTTCGCCGGCGAACCGTAAACCATCGAGCCCGGCGGACACCGGAAATGCTGGGGCACGAGGGAATTCGCCCCCACGATGCTCTGCGCGCCGATCACCGAGCCATCAAGAATCGTCGCGCCCATGCCGATCAGGCACTCGTCGCCAATCGTACAGGCATGCACGATCGCCGCATGGCCAATTGTGCACCATTGACCGATGTAGGCGCCGTAATCATCCGCGAGGTGCACGATCGCGTTGTCCTGAATATTTGTCCCCTCGCCCACGCGGATCTCGTGAATGTCGCCTCTCAACACCGCGCCGTAAAACACACTCGTATGCGCGCCCAGCACGACGTCGCCATTGATGGTGGCGTTCTTCGCGACGAACAGCGCCCCGGCGGTGTTGGGCTTCTTGCTAAAATGACGGGCGAGCTGGTCTTTGATCGGCATAGTGGGATTGCCGCAAAAAGGCGGAAAAAGCACAAGATTCCTTCAGGCCAAGGTCGCCTTGGATTCCGCGGGACAGAGAGGCTTTTCTGACTCCCTTGGCCCCTACGGCGCCTCTTCGCGGTCACCATTTCTCCTTCGAATAGGGCACGCCGATAGCCTTCGGGGCCACCGCCGTTCCGACAAAGCCCGCGAGCAACAGCACCGTGAGCACGTAGGGCAGCGCAAGGATCAACTGCACCGGGATGACGCCCACCACCGGCAGTGCCACGCCCTGCAACCGGGTCGCGAGGGCGTCGGTGAAGGCAAATAGCAGGCAGGCGCCCAGCGTCGGGTAAGGTTTCCATTTGCCGAAAATCATGGCCGCCAGCGCCAGGTAGCCCTTGCCCGCTGTCATGTCTCGCACAAAGCCCGAGCTCGCCGCCGTCGAAAGATACGTGCCCGCGATCCCCGCCAGCGCCCCGGAAATCAGCACGGCTTGGTAACGCAGCCGCGTCACGGAAATGCCCGCCGTGTCCACGGCCTGCGGATTTTCCCCGACCGCTCGCAAGCGCAACCCGAAGCGCGTGCGGTAGAGCACCCACGCACTAATCGGGACGAGCGCTGCGGCGAGGTACACGACGAAATTATGTCCGCTGAGCAGTTCGGCGTAAAGCAACCCGGGAAACGGGGTCGCGCGCGCCGCTTCCGCCCACGGCCAGTGCAGCGCCAGGAAACGCTGGCCCACGCCTTCGAGCTGCGGCGTCTGGCCGCCCAAGTCGAACCAGGCGAGGGCCAAGGCCGGACCCAGACCCGAGACCATGATGTTCACCGCCATGCCGGCGATGACCTGGTTGCCGCGATGCGTCACGCAGGCGAAGGCCAGCAGCAGCGCCAGTGCCATCGCGGTTGCCATGCCGGCCCCCAAGCCGAGCCACGCCGAGCCACTGATCGCCGCCACCGCCGCCGACGCGAACGCGGCCCCCAACATCATCCCCTCGAGCCCGAGCGCAATCACGCCGGACCGTTCGGAAAACAACCCGGCCAGCGCCGCGAGCAGCAGCGGCGTCGCCACGCGAATCGTGGCTGCCAGCAGGAGTACAATGAGGGTGTACGTTTCCACGTTACGGCTGCTCGTTCCGGTCGCCGATGCGCGCGAACAGTGCGGCGAGCGGCACGCGGAACACATTTTCCATCGCCCCACAGAACAGGATTACGAGTCCCTGGATGACCACGACCATGTCGCGATTGACGCGCGGCATGTCGAACGAGAGCTGCGAACCGCCCTGCATCAGCGCGCCAAACAACACCGCCGCGAAGAAGATGCCCAGCGGATGATTGCGGCCCATCAGCGCCACCGCGATGCCGACGAAACCCGCCCCCTCCGGGAAATCCAGCAGGATGCGGTGTTGCGCGCCCATGAGCTCATTGAGCCCGAGCAAACCCGCCAGCGCGCCGGACAGCAGCATCGCGCCGATCGTGATGCGGAACGGCCGGATACCGGCGTAAATTGCCGCCGTCGGATTGAGTCCCGCCACGCGGATCGCATAGCCCCAACGCGTCCGCCAGATCAGCACCCACACCAGCAGCGCCGCCGCCAGGGCGATCAGGAAAGCGAAATTGAGCGGTGTGCTCGTGAATGAGATCCCCACCTTGCCCAGCAGCGTGTGCAGGCCGGGCATGACGGCGTTCGGCGCGAACTCGCGCGACTCCGGCGATTGCTGGCCGGGTTTTATCAGGACGTTCACCAGCAGCCAGGTCATCAGCGCTGATGCAATGAAGTTGAACATGATCGTCGTGATGACGATGTGGCTGCCTCGCCGAGCCTGCAGCCATGCCGGGATAAAAGCCCATGCCGCCCCGAACACCGCGCCCGCGAGGATCGCCAGCGGCAACACGGCCCAGAACGGCCATGCTCCGAGCCCGAGGCAAACGAGGCCCACGCCGAGGCCCCCAATGTAGGCCTGCCCATCCGCGCCGATGTTGAACAACCCCGCATGGTAGGCGACCGCCACCGCCAGCCCGGTGAAAATGAAATTCGTCGCGTAATAAAGGGTATAGCCGATCGATTCCTGCGAACCAAATGAGCCACTCGCCATGAGCTTGAACGCCGCCCACGGGCTCTCACCGATGAGCTTGATGATGGCGCCTGAGAGCAGCAGAGCCGCGATAAGATTGATGGCGGGCAGCAGCCCGACCTCAGCCCAGCGCGGCAGTTTCGCAGGTGAACTCATGGGTGGAGCGCGTTGCCCTCAGCCCGGTGAATTGGCCGCTTCGCGGAAAAGCGCGCGGAGGGCAACGCGCTCCACCTCGCCGACGTGGTTTTCATACGCGCCCCTCCCCTTTCACGCCCGCCATCATGAGACCGAGCTTTTCCTCGGTGGCGTCAGCGGCGGCGACCTCGCCGACAATCTCGCCGGCATTCATCACGAGGATGCGATCCGCCAGTCCGAGGATCTCATCGAGCTCCACCGAGACGAGCAACAGCGCCTTCCCGGCATCGCGCAGGGCGACGAGTTTTTTGTGGATGAACTCGATCGCGCCAATGTCCACGCCGCGCGTCGGCTGGCCGATCAGCAGTACCCTCGCGTCGGAGTCGATCTCGCGCGCGAGCACCAGCTTCTGCTGATTGCCGCCCGAAAAAGACGCGATGCGCAGCCGCGGATCCGGCGGCCGCACATCGTAAGCGGCCATCTTTTGCTCGCAGCCATGGAGGATCGCCGCGCGATTCATCATCAGGCCCCGCTGATATACCGCCTGATCGTGATAGCCCAGGATCGCATTGGCCTGCGCCGAGAAACTCGGGACGACACCCATCCGCAGCCGGTCCTCGGGCACGTGCGCCAGCCCCAAGTGCCGGCGCGCTCGCGCATCGAGTCCTTCGCGCACCAAGTCGCGGCCACCCAGCACGATCTCGCCCTGGCTTGGCGGACGAATCCCCGCGAGCGCTTCCAGCAACTCCGACTGCCCGTTGCCCGAAACGCCGGCGATCCCCACGATCTCTCCCGCCTGCAGCGAGAAACTCACGCCGTGCACGCGCGGAACGTCGAGCCGGTCGCGCACCTCGAGGTTCCGGACCGTGAGCAAAGTCGCCCCCGGCCGGGCCGGCGTTTTTTCCACCCGCAGCAAGACCGCCCGACCCACCATCTTCTCCGCCAATTCGCGCGGCGATGTCGTTGGGGTTGCGACTTCGTCCACGACAGCGCCCAGCCGCATCACGGTCACCCGATCCGTCACCGCCATGATTTCCCGCAGCTTGTGCGTCACGAGGATCACGGTCTTCCCCTGCTCGCGCAGGCGGCCGAGCATCTTGAAAAGTTGATCCGCCTCCTGCGGCGTGAGCACCGCGGTGGGTTCGTCGAGGATCAGGATGTCCGCGCCGCGGTGCAGCGCCTTGAGGATTTCCACGCGCTGCTGCAGACCCACCGGGAGCTCCGACACGATCGTATCCATCGACACGCCGAGTCCGTAGTCGCGCGCCAACCGCTCCAGCCCCGTCCGTGCCGCCGCCAGACCGCCCGCGAGCCGTCGGCCCCCCTCGGCGCCGAGCACAATGTTTTCCAGCACCGTAAAATTCTCCACGAGCATGAAATGCTGGTGCACCATGCCAATGCCCGCCGCGATCGCGTCCTGCGGAGAGTTGATCTCCACCACCCGGCCGTGCACCCGCAATTCGCCGGCGTCGGCGCGATGAAATCCATAGACAATGTTCATCAGCGTGGACTTCCCCGCGCCGTTCTCGCCGATGAGGCCGTGAATGGTACCCGCGGCCACCGCGAACGAGATGTCGCGATTCGCGTGCACGGTGCCGAACCGCTTGTCGATCCCCCGCAACTCCAGCGCCGGGGGTTGCCCCTCTGCGGCCGCCGTGGAGTGAGATCGCACCATGGCGAACGGGCTCAGGGCGCCCGGTATTCGGACACCTTGATCTTGCCGCTGATGATGTCGGCTCGCGCCTGGTCCAGCCGCTGTTTCATCGCCGGCGTCAGCACGTTGCGATTATACTCGTCCGCCGAGTATCCCACGCCGTCCTCCCTGAGGCCGAGCACGAGCTGGCCGGGTTTCCACGTGCCGTTCCGGGCGTCGGTGAAAGCCTGGTAGACCGCGACATCCACCCGTTTCATCGCCGACGTCAACACGCTGCCCGGATGTAGGTAATCCTGATTGCTGTCACAGCCGATGCTGAGCACCCCCGCGTCCGCCGCAGCCTGCATCACGCCGATGCCCGTCGCTCCCGCCGCGTGAAATACAACGTCCGCCCCGCGACCGAACTGGCTTTTGGCGAGCTCGGCGCCTCGCGTCGGGTCGCCCCAAGCGGCCGGCGTCGTCCCGGTCATGTTTTCAAACACCTCGATGTTCGGATTCACGTCCTTGGCGCCCTCAGCGTAGCCGACCGCAAATTTGCGAATGAGCGGAATATCCATGCCGCCGATAAAGCCGATTTTGCCGGTCTTCGACGCCAGCGCCGCCGCCATGCCACAGAGAAAGGACGACTCCTGCTCGCGAAAATTGATCGACTGCACGTTGGGCAGATCGACGACGGCATCGATGACCGTGAACTTCACCGCGGGAAACTGCCTGGCCACTTTCTCCACCGCCGAGGCTTGGGTGAACCCCACGGCGACGATGATGGTCGCGCCGCGCTTGGCGGCCTGCGCCATGAATTGCTCGCGCTGCGCGGCGTTGGTGATCTCGAACTCGCGGTAGGCGACGCCCGTGTCGTGCTGGAATTTCTTCGCGCCCTCGCTGGCGGACTGGTTGAAGGAGCGGTCGAACTTGCCACCGAAGTCATAAATGATGACGGGCAGGAAATCCTTGGCGGAAGCGCGGACCGCGGCGCCCAGCGACACCAACAGGGTGAAGAGAAGACGGGGGAATAGCGGAGCCATAAAGCTGCCGTGACGCTGGGAATAAGCCGCGGGCTAATCAATGCCCATCCCGCAGCGATCCGGCGCAGCCCGTTCTTCAACGACGCTGCGGACCGGGAGGTCGGTGGCAAGCTGGCCGAATGTTCGGCAGCGGGGCGTTGCCAACGTGGACCGTTGGCAGGATCGCCTTCCGAATCCATTTCGCGCGGTGCGATTTTCCCTATAACTCTTCGACGGGCGTCATGGCCCTCGTCGATGACCAGCCCGCCGGCTTTCTAACCGCCTTCGTCGCTGAGGAGCTGATCGAGGCAGGCGGCCTATTTTTTCCGCCACTGGCCGGATTCATCCTGAACCCAGACGCCGGGGCGGCTGTTTTCCGCGATCTGTTTCGCCCGGGCCCGGCCAACCCCGTCGGCCGTGGCGCCGGTCTGTTGCGCGATCCGCTGATAGACGGCGGTGCGATCAGTGTTTTCGCTGGCCACAAGGCCGGCGGCATCGGGCGATCCGGCCTGTCGTTCGACGACAAAACCGCGATTATCCTCACCGATGATTCCCTTCGCTTTGAGCGCATCAAGCTGAGGCAAACGCTGTTCCATCCGGTGGCGAAGGTCGGCCGCGCTTTCGGCCCGGGTCGCGACGGTGAACAGACAGGAGATAGCCAGGAGAAAGAGGATTTTGGTTTTCATGGTTATTTTCTTTCGACTGACGGCACGGCGATGGTGGCGGACTTTCGGTCCAGATCGCCAAAGAAGTCGTCAAGGGCCTTTTCGACCCTGACATTCACGTCGACGGTGATGTGAATCGGTTTCACCTCGATCGGTTCGGTTTTTACGTTGAGGCAGCCGCCGGACAGGACAACCCCGAGCAGGAGAGAGGAAAAAACGAGCTGGCGACGCATTGTAAGGAATCTCAAGACCTGCAACGGAAGGAATGGTTCATCGTTTCGATCCGAAATCCAGGCGCGAGTCCATCCCCAGGTTGAGGAGTTTCTCCAGGGGA
Source organism: Opitutaceae bacterium (assembly GCA_039936075.1). Taxonomy (GTDB): domain Bacteria; phylum Verrucomicrobiota; class Verrucomicrobiia; order Opitutales; family Opitutaceae; genus Opi-474. The sequence goes on from JBDTJA010000149.1 coordinate 13,889, forward strand.
CCGTTGACGTTGAGATCGAGCGTGACGGGCGCCCGCACCTCCTTGTCGACCGGCTGGCCTGCCATGTGCAATTGGGCCGAGCGTCCCGGAGGCGCATTCGGCGGCCGGATATCCAGGCGCAACTCGCTCAGCTGGAGCTTGAGCAGGCCGGATTCGACCTTCTTCAATATGGCGTAACTGGGATTGTTCGGCGACACCCCGCGGGTAAGCAGGCCACTGGCATCGAACTGGACGTCGGCATAGGTACCGGGCTTGAGCTCGAGCCAACCGGTGCCAAACTGCACCCCGGATTCGTCCACGTGAATCGGAAAACGGCCGTCGAGACGCCCTGTCGCCTTGGCCGGCAGATCCTGGGTCAGGGCCAGCACTTCCGCCACGCTGATGTCCTCCACGAGCACCACCACCCCGAGTGCCAGCGGGTTGATCACGTAGGTGAAGGGCTCGGCACTCACCGTGCCGCCGAGGGTCCGGAATGTTGCCTTGGTCACATCGACCTTGTCGGCGCTCGCAAAGGCCAACCGGCAATCGAGGTCGCGCAGCACGAGTCGGCCAGCTTTCACTTCGCGCGTGCGCAGCGTGCCGGGCTTGGTGGCAAACGGGCCGAAACCGGTCATTTCGAAATCAGCCTCGATGCCCTCCATCGCGAGCGATTTCGAGGCATTGACGACTCGTCCGTCCCGTAACCGCACCTTCGCGCTGCCGGTAAGATCGCGTCCCTCCATCCGACCCGCGGCGCTGCCGGAAATCTTCCCGGCCAACTCCCACGGCCCGTCGGGCAATGGGGCGATTTTCTGTGCGAACGCCTGCCCATCCGTAAGATCGAGGGAAAATTCCGGCACGACGAAATCAAGGCGGCGCATCGCGGTGTCGAATTTGCCCGTGGCCTCAAGGACCAGTCCGGCTCCAGCCGCGTGCAAAGCGGTGGTCCACGTATTTTTTTCCACCCAGTGAGCCTCGAATTTCACCGTCAACCGCTGATCAGCCGCGCCGGAGGCTTGCAGGACCAGTTGACCATCAACCGTGATGGCTTCCATCGGCAAGACCAGCGGCGCGACGACCGCGTGGCCCTTCGGCTTGCCTGCCTCGCCCGGCGGAGGCGAAACGAGAGCATCGACGCGCAGCGGTACCCGGGCCTGTTCGACGACGACAGCTCCCAGCGAGGGCGTCCACCAGTGGAGGCGATTCACGCTCACCCGTCGGGCCGCAAAGGCCTGGGTTTGGATTCGAAACTTCAGGTTCTCCACCACCACATGCCACAGTGAGGCTTGCGCCACGTTGAAGCTGACCTCCGATGCCCCCGCCTTTTGCAGCAGCGAGCTGAGCGCCAGGGTGGTCAAAGCCAGCCGAGCCGCCACCAGACTACCCACCATGGCCAGGGCCATGGCTCCGGCAAGCGCGAGGCCGCGGCGTTTCTTGGGAATGAGGCGCATCGAGTTATCCGTCCGGAAGGCGGCATTCTGCCGCCCACATGGGGCCGGTCCCACTGCTTTGAACTCAGTTCCATCCTGCAGGCAAGAATTCCTGCAGACGTCGCACCCGGCCGGGAAGAAAAACTCGTGCGGCACCTCAAGGCGCGAGAAGCTGGCAGACTGAATTGTCCTTCCCCTCGCGGCAGGCCAAGGAGGCTTGGCCCGCCCTCCATGGGGCGGGAATTACACCCGCCATCCGACGACCCATGGCGGGCATTCCGCCGTCGCCAACGCCATGACGGACACGCAAGCCCGACCCACGAGCTGACTCAGGCAATCGGCACCGCCGTCAGATTCCAAATCTGGCTGGCGTACTCGCGAATGGTGCGGTCGCTGGAGAACTTGCCGACGCGCGCCGTGTTGAGGATGGCCATCTTCGCCCACTTGGCCTGGTCGCGGTAAGCGGCATCGACCTTGAGTTGCGCGGTGCTGTACGCGCGGAAATCCGCCAGGACCATGAAGGGGTCGCCGCCCTGCAGCAGACTGTCATGGGTAAGGGCAAATGGCTCCGCTTCGCCCGGCGCGAAATAGTCCGACCCCAGCCAGTCCACCACCGCCCGCAATTCCTCATCCGCTTGGTAGAAATCCCCCGGCCGGTAGCCCTTGGCCCAGAGGGCCGCGACCTCGTCCACCGTCAGGCCAAAGATGAAGATATTGTCGTCACCGACCTCCTCCTTGATTTCGACGTTGGCACCGTCGAGCGTCCCGATCGTCAACGCGCCGTTGAGTGCGAGCTTCATGTTGCCGGTGCCGGAAGCCTCCTTGCCGGCGGTCGAGATCTGCTCCGACAAATCCGCGGCCGGGATGATTTTCTCGGCCAGCGACACGCGGTAATTGGGCAGGAACGCGACCTTGAGTTTCCCGCCGATGCGGGTGTCAGCGTTGATGCGCGCGCCGATCAGGTTGATCGCGCGGATGATGTTCTTCGCGAGATCGTAGCCCGGTGCCGCTTTGGCGCCGAAGATGAAGACGCGCGGCACGACATCGAGCTCGGGGTTCTGCAACAGCCGGCGATAGAGCGCGAGGATGTGAAGCAGGTTCAGGTGCTGACGCTTGTACTCATGCAGACGCTTGATCTGGACGTCGAAGAGCGCAAAGGGTGAAACCTCGATGCCACACTGCGCCTTGATGACGGCGGCGAGATCCACCTTGTTGGCGTGCTTGATCGCCATGAACTCGCCTTGAAAGGCCGGATCGGCGGCAAATTTTTCCAAACCGCGCAAGAGATCGAGATCGCGCACCCAAGCCTCGCTGCCGAGTTTCTGGGTGATGAGCGCGGAGAGGCGCGGGTTGCTCTTCTGCAGCCAGCGGCGCGGCGTGATCCCGTTGGTCTTGTTCTGGAATTTGCCGGGATAAAGCGCGTCGAACTCGGGAAACAGGTCCTTTTTAAGGAGCGCGGTATGCAATGCCGCCACGCCGTTGACGGTGTGCGAACCCACCACCGCCAGGTTGGCCATGCGCACGAACTTGTGGCCGTTCTCCTCGATCAAGGAACAGATGCGCTTCTTTTCGTTGTCGCTCGGCCACTTGGCCTCGAGCGCCACCATGAGGCGCGTGTTGACGTCGTAGATGATCTGGAGATGACGCGGCAGGACGCGCTCGAAGAGCCCCACGCTCCACTTTTCCAGCGCCTCCGGCAGCAGCGTGTGATTCGTGTAGGCGAAGGTCTTGCTGGTGATCGCCCAAGCGGCGTCCCACGTCATGGCTTCCTCGTCCAGCAGGATGCGCAGCAGCTCCACGATCGCGATCGTCGGATGCGTGTCGTTGAGCTGGACCGCGACCTTGTCGGCAAAATTCGTCCACGTGTTGCTTGTGGTCCGAAAGTGCCGGCGGATGAGGTCCCGCAGCGAACACGCCACGAAGAAATACTGCTGCACCAGCCGGAGCTCCTTGCCGCTCTCGGTCTTGTCATTCGGATAAAGTACCTTCGACACCGACTCGCCGATGGCTTTTTCCTGCACGGCGCCGACGTAGCCGCCGGTGTTGAACGCCGCGAGGTCGAAGCCTTCGTCGGACTTCGACTCCCAGAGGCGGAGCAGATTCACCGTGCCGGCGCCGTAGCCCGCGATCGGAATGTCATGCGGCACACCGAGGATCGTCTTCGTGCCCACCCAGCGCGGCCGGTAGTTGCCGCGGTCATCAAAGACATTCTCCACGCGACCGTAGAGATGCACCTGCTGGGTGTATTCGGGCCGGATGACTTCCCAGGGGTCGCCAAAGCGGATCCAGTTGTCGGGATGCTCCACCTGGCTGCCGTTGACGAACTCCTGCTTGAACAGGCCGAACTCGTAGTAAATGCCGTAGCCCAGTGCGGGAAAATCCAGCGTGGCGAGCGAATCCAGAAAGCACGCCGCGAGTCGGCCGAGGCCGCCATTGCCGAGCCCCATGTCGACCTCGGTCTCGCGAATCACCTCGAAATCCTGGCCCAGCGACTCCAACGCCGCCTTGGCCGCCTCGAACAACCCGGTGGCGAGGAGATTGTTGCCGAACAGGCGCCCGATCAGGTACTCGAGCGAGAAATAATAGATGCGGCGGACGTTCTTCTCGTTGTGCACCGCCTGGGTGGCGATCATTCGCTCGTGAATCGTATCACGCACGGCGAGCGCCGTGGCAACCCACCAGTCCCGCGGCGTGGCGGAGCCGGCATGGCGCGCGAGCGTCGAGACCAGGTGCCGCTGGATGAGAGAGCGCATGATCTCCTCGGGCGAGTCGGAATGCGGGCGCCCGCCGGGGGCAGCGGATGGAGATAGGACAGTTTTCTTGGTGGCGTCGGTCGGCATGATCAAAATGAAGGGAAAGAGACCAAGAATCGTGCCAGTGGCGGCACGATGGCACGCCTATTTTTGAAACCGGCGCGCGAGTTCACCGTGGTGTAACTCGATATAGGTCGGCCGCCCCGCGGGATTGGTCAAAGGCGAGCGGGTGGCAAAGAGCTGCGTCGCGAGCACCTGCAGCTCGGCTTCCCCCGCCACGGCGGGCAGCCGGATGGCCTTGGCCGCAGCCAAACGGGCGAGTTCCTCCCGGGCCAAGTCGGGATTTCCGTCCGGCAATCGGCCTTCGCGGAATGCGCCGAGCAGGTCGCGCAAAAATGGCTCGGCATCCGCCGGCTCCATCCAGGCCGGCACTCCCTCGACCCGGAAAAAATTCCGCCCGAACTCCACCACCTCGAAGCCATGGGCATTGAGAAACCCCAGTCGGTCCAGCAGCAACGCGGCCATGATGGGGTCGAGCTCAATCGGCACCGGCAGCAGCAATCGCTGGCTCGGCACGGCGCCGGTCGCAAATTGCTCCCGCAACCGCTCAAACCATACGCGTTCATGCGCCGCCCGGCGGTCCAGGAGCACCAAGCCCGCCGCCGTCTCGAACAACGCGTAATTACTGTGGGCCAGCCCCACGAAGCGCCAGTTCAGCGCCGCGGGCGCCCGCAGGTCCGGCAGCGGGGTGCTCGGTTTGGCCCCCCCTGCGCCACCTCCTGACGAGACCGTCGCGGGCGGGATATTTCCCACCACTCGTTCCGCGAAACTTGACCCGGCTGCGGGCCGAAAAACCGCGGGGCTGGCGGACGGCTGGATCCAGCGCGTCGGCGGCGGAGGCACCGTCGCGGGTTTCGTGGGCAGGGAATCGGGCGGCACCGCCGCGGTGGGACTCGCCCCACCCGGTCCGCCTATCGGCGCCAGCGTCGGCGTCGTCGCCGCCCCGAGTTCGCGCAAACGTTGCAGCACACTGCGGATCACAAACGACCGCACCGCCGGTTCACTCCGGAAGCGCACTTCGCGCTTCGCCGGGTGCACGTTTACGTCCACGGCCGCGGGATCACACTCGAAAAATACGAAGGCCAGCGGGTACCGCCCCTTCGGCAGCGACTCGTGGTAGCTCTCGATCAGCGCGTAATTCAACGTGCGGCTGTCCACCGGCCGCTGGTTCACAAACACGATCATCTCATGCCGCGTCGCCCGTCCCGCGCCCGGCCGGCCGATCAGGCCGCTGAGTCGCATGCCGCCCTCGCGGGCCTCGAGTGGCACCAGCGCCGCCTCCGTCTGCCGCCCAAAAATTTCCCCCACGCGTTCGCCCAACGTGCTGCATTCGGGTGACCGGAAAATCACGCGCCCATCCTCGATCAGGGTGAACGCCGTCGCCGGACACGCCAGCGCGTAGAGCCGCACGCATTGGATGATGTGCGCCGCCTCGGTCTGGTCGGTCTTGAGAAATTTCCGGCGTGCCGGGACCGAGTTGAACAGGTGCGTGACCTCGATCTTGGTCCCCACCGGCCGACCGCACTCGCGCACGTGCACGAACTTGCCGCCATTGATCAGAATCTCGGTGCCCACATCGCTCCCCGCTTCGCGGGTTTGCAGCTCGAAGCGCGACACGCTCGCGATGGATGGCAGTGCCTCCCCGCGAAACCCGTAGCTCGCCAGCGTGTCGAGATCGGCGGCCTCGGCGATTTTGCTGGTCGCGTGGCGCTCAAGTGCGAGCAGCGCGTCGTCCCGCGACATGCCCGAGCCGTTGTCCTCAATGCGCATGAGCGACCGTCCGCCATGGCGGAACTCGACCTCGACGCGCGTCGCGCCGGCATCGAGTGCATTCTCCACGAGCTCCTTCACCACCGCGGCCGGGCGCTCGATCACCTCGCCCGCGGCAATCTGGTTCGCGACCCGGTCGGTAAGAATGCGGACTTTGGCCATGCGTCAATTTTCGTGGGTCTGGCTTATCCCCGACCTGTCGGACGCAGAGTCCGACCCACCGCGATTAAAACATCACTTCAGCGCCTTTTCCCAGCGTTTGAACTGCTTCGTGATCTGCGCCGGGCCAGGCATGCCTGGACCTGTGCGTTTTTCCAGGGCGCGTTTCAGGTTAAAGACCGTGTTCCAGTCCTGGCCAAAGGCGCGGTGGATCTTCTGGACCTCCGCGGTCGGGAGCTGGTCGAGCGCGATGACATGCTTTTCGGCGAGCCGCACGACCGCTCCAACCGCATGATGAGCCTCGCGGAACGGCACGCCCTGGAGCACGAGGTAATCCGCCAGGTCGGTCGCGAGCAAACCCGGGTCGGCCACCGCCACGGCGCAGCGTTCCCGGACAAATTTTAAGCCCCCCAACACCCCCGCCAGCACGTCGGCACACAGCGCCGACTGATCGAAGCTGTCGAAGATCGCCGGCTTGTCCTCCTGCAGGTCGCGGTTGTACGTCAGCGGCAGTCCCTTCACCAGCGTAAGCAAGGTGTGCAGGTTGCCCTGCAGCCGGGCCGACTTGCCCCGAAGCAGTTCGCAGGCGTCGGGATTTTTCTTCTGCGGCATCAGCGATGAGCCCGTGCTGAATGCATCGGACATCTCGACGAATTTGAACTCAAGGCTGCTCCAAAGAATCAAATCCTCGGCGATCCGGGAAAGGTGCACGCCAAACAGCGCACACGCGGCCGCAAACTCGATGTGCATGTCCCGATCGGCAACGGCATCCATGGAATTCGACGTGAGCTGCGGACGACCGCGCGCGTCGACGAAGCCGAGCGCCTTGGCCGTGAACTCGCGGTCGATGGGCAACGTCGTGCCCGCGATGGCGCCGGAGCCAAGTGGACACCAGTTCGCCGACGCGGTCACCGCGGCCAGCCGCGTGCGGTCACGCTCAAGCATTTCGAGCCACGCAAACAGGTGATGCGCCAGCGGCACGGGCTGGGCGCGCTGCAGGTGGGTGTAGCCAGGGATCAAGACATCCTGATTGGCGGCAGCCAGGGCGAGCAACGCGCGCTGGGCTCCGGTGATTTTCTCGATGAGGACGCCGCAGGCGAACTTGAGCCAGAGCCGCATGTCGGTCGCGACCTGGTCGTTCCGGCTGCGCGCGGTATGCAGGCGCGCGGCGGCGGGCACGCGCTTTGTCAACGCCGCCTCAATATTCATGTGCACGTCCTCGAGCTGGATGTCCCAGTTAAACCGGCCCGCGGTGATCTCGGCCAGGATGCCGTCGAGTCCGGCATGAATGGCGTCGCGATCCTTCGTCGTGATCAGGCCGGCGTGCGCGAGCATGGCCGAGTGCGCGTTGCTGCCGGCCACGTCAAAGGGGGCGAGGCGGCGGTCGAACGAGACCGACTCGCTGAACTGCAGCATTAACTCGGCGGGACCCGCAGTAAAGCGGCCGCCCCACATTGCGGGAGAAGTCTTCTTGGCCATGGCGGGGAAGCAGACGCGGCGTGCCCGCAGCGCGCAACGCGAAAACAGGATGGCCAAGCCACCACTCGCTCCCAAAGTTGCGGCATGTTTCTCCGCCTGCTGCTGGTTTGCCTTGGGTTCGCCGCAGGCGTTCCGGCTGCTCACGCGACGGAGGATACCGCTCTCGCGCGTTATGATCGGGTCGACATCGCGACGGCCAAGACGTCGATTTACATCGGCAGCGTTACCATGAAATTGACGCCGTTCACCCGTAGCCATGGCTTCTACCATTCGGATTACTTCGCCAAAGTCTTCCCGTATTTTTTCATGAATGAGCAGGGCTGGATCTCGATTGAGCTGCCCGACGACAGCCTCCGCCAACTCGCCAAAGGCGAGACCATCCAATTCAAGGGACACGGAATGAACGACGCCGGCGAGGAACGCCTAGTCGAGGGCCGCGCGGTGCCAGCCGACCCCAACTCGGGCAAGATCAAGGTGCGGGTCTTTGTCTCGAAGCGAATCCAGCTGATCTTCAACACCACTTACCGGATCGCGCCGTGAACGGCGCAAAAAACTGCCAGCTTGAGCGGCCAGCGCGTGGTAGGGCGGGGTCGCCGAACCCCGCCTTGAGAGGAGACGACATTTCCGCGGATTACACCGATCGACGCGGATGACTGAGATCCATCCGCGCTGATCCGCGAAATTCGCGGGAAAGGTTTGCAACGGTTTGGCGGGGTTCAGCGGCCCCGCCCTACAAAAATCCCGCGCTTCACTCCCCCGCCCAATGGAACGTGATCGGACGGTCGATCGCAGGATTCAGGCTCTGTTGCACCGGGCAGTTCTGCGCGGCACCCTCCAAAATTTTCGCGGTTTCGGCAGTGCGCGCCATCGGGATCCACACCTGCGACACCAGCCGAACGATGCGCCGGGGAGCGTCGGTGGACATCTCCTTCGTCACCTCAAACTTGAGCGTGGGCAGATCAATGCCGTTCTTGCGCGCGAAGATGGCCATGGTCGTGGCCATGCAGGTGACGAGGGAAGTTGCCGTCAGGTCGGTCGGGGAAAACGCCGCGCCGCGGCCCTGATTGTCCTTCGGGGCATCGGTGTCGAGCGTGTTGCCCGAGGGCTCATGGATCGCCACACAGTGGAGGTCGCCCTGATATTCGCCGGTGATTTTAACCATGCCCGGAGCGTTGTAATTTTTTCCTGATTGGCAATGCCGACCCACGCCCACTGCAGCGTATTTTGGCGGGGCGGGATCAGGCCGGGGGCGTGTGCTCCCGCGCTTTTTCCTTCTGGGCGGGAGACTCGATGACGGATCGCGCGGGCGTCGGGGCATCCGCCGAGGGTTGGCCCGGCGCTTTCGCGCTATCAGCGGGACGCTTACCCGTTGCCCGTTTTTTGGCGCCGCCCCAGAGGCCAACCACAATGACGAGCAAAAGGGCGCCGCCCAAAATGACTGCTGTGATCAGGCCCATGGCGGTGCGCGGCGCAAATGCCTATTGAATTGAGGTCGGAGGAGCCGATCGCCCCATCGTCGAATGAAAGGCATCCTGCGGAGAGGTGATGGATGCCGCTTCCAATACCGTGAAAATGTTGAGCGGTTCGTCGGTGCTATTGAAGGGATAGCCCCAAGCGTAGGAACGCTTGGCCGTGGGGTGCGCCACGAGGTCGAAAACTTCGACCTGGGCCTCGCGCGCGACCCGATCCGCGATGGTTTCCTTGATTGGGACGCTGGCGACGTGCACGGCATCGGAGCCGTGAACGGCCAAAATGGCTTTCCGGAGGGTCTCTTGATATTCGCTCATTGGTGGAGTGGGAGAATGGGGAGGGACACGAATCAGCAGGCTACGCACATGGTGGCACGCGCGCGCCAAAAGTTCCGTGGTTGGGCTCACGTCACCCTCGGTCAGCATGCACTCAGCGGGAGTACCGACGGCACCTGAATCCGAACTCACGCGCGCCGATCGGACTGCTGCTCACGTCTTTGGTGGGCCAGCGCGACAGCTGCCTGAATCCGTTTTTCGCGGGTCGCTGGTTTCACGGCCTGGTCGATCTTTCGCAGTGTGAAAGTCCGCTGGCCAATCGGCAGGGCCTGGAACGCCTCCAGGACTCGCTCGGCTCGGAGAATTTTCGTCAGGTCCGGCGGAATCGACGCTTCCGCGGCCCGCTCGCGGACCGTGATTTGGACCCGCACGCGGTCGCCTTCCTTGATCTTCACTTCGGCACGCACCTCGGCCTTGACCCGCAACCCGTGGCGTCCACCGCCTCGCGAGTAGAGGCTAACGAGAAAAGGCTCCGAGTCGTTGACCCGCGCATAGACCGGCACCGGGCCCGTGGTGCCCAACGCCCGGGTGATCTCGGCCGGAACCAGGATCGCGTAATATTCAATCCCCGGAGCGAGGCGCTCCAGCGTGGATTGAAACGACCGTGACTGGGATTCTGGAGAACGTTTCATCGCCGGCTCGAAGTGCCCTGACGAGGCGCTTGCCGCCAGCGTCAGGACTTTCAGCGAGTTGGCAATCCCATGGAATCAAACCAAGGCGAACCAAGCCCAAGGCCCAGACCCTCTTCGCTCACCAGAGAAAACCCGTTCTTCTTAAGGGAAACCGGGTCACAAACTGACGGCACGGACCAGGCTCAAACCCAACGTGAACCTCGAATCCAAGTCGTGGGAAGACGTGAAACGGGTTAACGGTTAATTCCCAGGACAGGCAGGTGCACGCAGACAATTCCGCAGGAATGAATCCAGGAGCACAGTCTTTTGCCAGCCTGTGACACCCTCACGTACGGCGCAAAACGGCCGCTAATGCGTTTTCCGTGATTCCAAAAAAGCGATGAGGTCCTCAATTTCCTCCGGTTTTAGCGTCGCACCAAAGGCCGGCATGTTAACGCCGCCGTTGACGATGCGGATTGTCAGGTTCCCACGCGTGAGCCGGTCGCCGACATTACTCAAATCAGGTCCGCGCCGTCCCCCGTGCCCTTCCACGAGGTGGCAATTCAGGCATGATTTTTCCTGGAAGAGTTGCGCCCCCTTGAAAATGGGCCCGCTCGTGGCGCCAATAATTTCCGGGGTCAGCGGCACCGGGTCGAAATTGGGCGACCAGGGAGACTTCGCCCCGGCGATCCACAACGAACCAATCATGATGACGCTCAGCAGGACGACCGCGATGGACCACGGCCGGCGGGACGGCGCACGCTCCCCACGATTATCCAGCAGGGGCGCGATCAATAGGAGGATTCCGGCCACCGGGGCGAGAATCATGACGTAGCCCTCGATGCGGGGCGGGATCAGCGCGAGCACCGCGAAATACCAAAGCAGATACCAATCGGGCCGCGGGTCGGCATTCAAGACGCTCGGATCGGGCGGCTTGTCCAGCCCCGGCGGGCCCACCAAGTACGCGAGCAACGCAATCGCGATAATGACCCCGGTGCCAAAAACGAAATCCCGCCAGGCGCCTTCCGGCCAGAAGGGCCGGCCGGATTTCTTGAGCAACTTCTCGTAGTCTTCGCGATAGGTTTTCGGGTCAACCGGCTTGCCGGCGGTCGGCGGCTCGGCGATGCCATGACGCAGGACGAGGCGCAGGTGCAGGGCGATGAAGAGAAACATCAGTCCCGGCATGATAAAGACGTGAATGGCGAAAAACCGGCTCAGCGTCGCACCGCCGATATTATTGCCACCGAGAATAAACCGGGCGAGCCAGTCGCCGAGGAATGGCACGCGGCCCGCCTGCTCCGCCGCAATGACGACCGACCAGGTGGCATTTTGGTCCCAACGCAGAAGTTGTCCCGTGAATCCCATCACGAGCGTAAAACCGAGCAGCACCACCCCGGTCGCCCAATTCATCTCGCGGGGAAACTTGTAGGAACCGAAAAGAAATGTCTGCGCCATGTGCGCGCCCACCATCAGCATCATCGCCGAGGCCCCGAAATAGTGCAGACCGCGGAGAAAATTCCCAAAGGGCGCGTGATGCGTGATAAATTCCAGCGTCTGGTAGGCTTGCGAAGCCGAGGAAACATACGAAAAGGTGAGCGCCACGCCGGTCACCACCTGGACGATAAACGCGACCAGCGTCGCACTGCCAAACACGTACCACCAGCGGGCCTCGCGTGGCACCAAATGGCGAAGTGCCGGACCGATGAGGTCAGTAATGCCCAGACGATTGTCGAGCCATCGCCAGACCTTCCTCAGGAAGTGTTTCATAGTGCGGTGGTGATCGGAATCGCGGCCGCCTTGAGTTCGACCCGGCCGTTCGCGACCCGGACCTCATAACGCACCAGCGGTTTGGGCGGCGGACCCGCCGCGACCGTGCCATCCTTGTAATAAACTCCGCCATGGCAGGGACACATGAACAATTCTGCGCCGGGCAGCCAGCGGACCGGGCAACCCATGTGCGTGCAATGTGCGGAAAAAGCGATGAATTGCCCATCGGGCTCGCGCCGCAGCCACGCCGAACTCTTGGCCGTGATCCCGGCCCACGGCAGGGGTGACGAATCGGGAAAAGGCACGCTCACCGTCTTGCCGATTTCGAAACCATCCACCGCCCCGACCGGAATCCACGCATCCGGAACCTTGCGAAACAGCGGGGCAAACACGAATCCGACCACGGGCACGCCCAGGATCGCGGCGCAGACCCCGCCCAAAGTCAGGGAGAGCTTGGTGAAAAATGCCCGGCGCGTGATTTCCTGCGACCCCGGTGCGCCGCACTTCCGCGGATGACTAACGTTGGTTTCGTTCATGGATGATTTCTGTGATCCAGCCGGCCAGCGCGGCCGCAAAAAGTCCGAGGCCGACAAGAAAGACGACCCAGGAGGTGATCAAGCCCCAGAAGACAAAAGTCGCTCCCATCGCCAGTCCGGCCGGAAAATAAGTGGGTCGGGGGAGTTGCTCAGGCGGAAGGGGCTCCCAATGCGGGTGCGGCTCTGGCGTGTCCTTGGACTTGGGCATCATATCGCCCTCCTCGTCGGCGCAGAAGCCATCGCGAACCACCGCGCGATTTGCGCGAGGATCGCCGCCAGATAGATCAAGCACATCGGCACCCACATGAGCAGGCCACCGATCTGCTGGTCGCGGCTGGCGCTGAAGCCCCACCCCTGCCGGATGGTGGCCAGCAGACCCAAGGGATCGAGCGACTGTCCGGCGTAAATCGAACAGACGGTGACCGGCGAAAAGGTGATGATGATCCCCAACACGCTGCAGGCGATACAGGCGCTGAAGAGATAGAGCACGGCGGCCGGCGGTGCCAAACGCTCCGTCTCCCACGGCGCGAGAATTTGCCGCCAGAAAAGGCCCCCGAGCAAGAGCAGTGAAACCGTTTGCACGGCATGCACCGGGCGCGACGAAACGGCGGCATTACACATTGCCGGCGCATGCCAAAACCACATCGCGCCGACCCCCGCAAACCATCCCAGCAACGGGCGTCTGAGCCAGCGCGGTCCCGCGAGCAACGATTGCGACCGCGGCAAACTGAACAACGCCAGCGCCGGCACCACGAGCAGGAGCAGGATATGTTGCACCATGTGGGCGCTAAACAGGTAACCGTCGGCGAGCGCATTGAGCGGCGACAATAACGTGAGCCAGACCGTGCCGAGGGCGATGAGCAGCCAGCCGATGCGACGGTTAAGGCGAAAAGCCGCCACATAGGCCGCGACCGCGATTGCGCTCAAGGCGATGACCATGGGACTCCACGTCCAAGCCCCGGAAAAAAATTGCGATGTGGTCATTGGATCAGGGGCCGCAGGTAAACAACGGAGAAGACCACCACCCAGACGGCGTCCACAAAGTGCCAGTAGAGCCCGACCGTTCGAAGCGCGGGAGAATGGCCGGGTTTCGCGCCGCGGCCGATCCGCAGTCCCAGCACCACCAGTAGCGCAATCAATCCGACGCACACGTGCAGGCCGTGAAACCCGGTGAGCGTAAAAAACGTCGCGGAGAAGAGATTCGAATTCACGCTGACGCCCCGGCGGAAGAGATCCCAATATTCCATCCCCTGCCCGACCAGGAAGATGCCCCCGAGCACGATCGTCGCCGTGAGCCACGCCGCCAGGGCGCGCGGCCGGCCCCGCCGCTCGCTGACTTCCGAACGCCAGAGGGTGGCGCTGCTCGCGAACAGACAGAGGCTGAACAAGCCGGTCTTCAGCACATTCAGATCGTGGGCGTTGGAGCCCGGCGGCGGGACGGCGTTGTAATAAAGATAGGCAAGGATGAGCACGCCAAAGAATCCGGTTTCGGAAACCATGAACGCGAGAATGCTGGCCTGGTTTTTTTCCGGGAGATGGGTCTCGGCTTTCCATTGCGCACCCACCACCGGATCGGGACGGTCAGGATTCGCGTCGTCCCACAGCGGACGCCGGCTGCGAATCGGCGGCAGGGTTTGGAAATTTTCGTGGGGCGGCGGCGACGTCGTCGCCCACTCCAGCGTCCACGCCTGCCAGGGGTTGTCTCCGGCCGGTTTTCCGCGCAGGAGGCTGCGCGACAGATTCCAGACCAGCACGAGCGCGGCGACGCCCATGACAAACGCGCCCACCGTCGAGAGGAGGTTCATCCAGCCCCAGCCCGGCAGATCCGGATAGGTGTAAACCCGGCGCGGCATGCCCGCCAAGCCGAGGAAATGCTGGATCACAAACGTCAGGTTGAAGCCGATGGTCATCAGCCAGAAAGTCCACTTCCCCAGCCGCTCGGACAGCATCCGCCCGCTGAATTTGGGAAACCAGTAATGCACAGCCCCGAGGATCGCGAAGACGATCAGTCCGACAAAGACGAAGTGAAAGTGCGCGACCAGAAAGTAGCTGTTCTTGGTCTGCCAGTCGAGCGCGGCCACCGCGTGACTGACGCCGGTCAGCCCCGCGACCAGAAATTGCACCAACGCGGCGACGCAGAACAGCATCGGCGTGTTCAGTTTGATCCGACCCCCAACCATGGTTGCACTCCAGGCGAGCACCTTAACTCCGGTGGGGATCGCGATCAGCAGGCTCGACGCGACAAAGAACAAATCAACCGTGTGTCCGAGGCCCACCGTAAACATGTGATGCGCCCAGACGAGGAGACTCAGAAACGCGATGGCCACCGTCGAACCGGCGACAAACTCATAACCGAAGATCGGCTTGCGCGAAAAGACCGGGATAATCTCGGACAGAATCCCGAAGGCCGGCAGCGCCACGATATAAACCTCGGGATGCCCGAAGGCCCAGAAGATGTGCTGCCACATGATCGCGGAACCGCCGCCCGACGGCAGGAAAAAATGCGTGCCCAACCGGCGGTCGGCCAGGAGCATCACCAAGGCGGCGTTGAGGACCGGGAGCGCCACGATGACCAGGAACGAGTTGACGAAAATCATCCACGTAAACAACGGCAGCCGGCGGAGCGTCATGTGGGGCGCACGCCGCGACAGGACGGTGACCAGCAGATTGATCGACGTACCGACCGAGCCAATGCCGAGCACCAGCAGCGCCAGAGCCCAATAATCCACTCCGAGCTGCGATGAGTAAGGCATCTCGCTCAACGGGGCATAGGCGAACCAGCCGACGGCCGGGGCGCCCCCGGCGAGAAAACTGAAATGCAGCAGAATGCCGCCAAACGGCACGAGCCAGAAGCTAAACGCGTTCAGGCGGGGAAACGCCATGTCGCGCGCGCCGATTTGCAGCGGCACGATGTAGTTGGCCAGACCGAAGAGCACCGGCATCGCAACGAGGAAGATCATCGTCGTGCCATGCATCGTGAACAGCATATTGTAGGTGTCCGGGTGCAGGAACGTGTTGTTCGGCCCGGCGAGCTGGAGGCGGATCAGCAGCGCCTCGACGCCCCCGACGACAAAGAAGACCAGCCCCGTCACCATGTACAAAATGCCGATGCGCTTGTGATCAACGGTGGACAGCCACGCCATTTCCCAATGCTCCCGCTGTTGGGGCGTCAGGAGACCGGCGCGATTGAGAACGGCAGTGAGGGCGTTCATTGCAGAGTCTCGAAATAGGCGACGAGCTGCGTGAGCTGCTCGTCCGTGAACTTGAAGTCCGGCATTTTCGCGCCGGGTTTGACCTGCTGCGGATCCGCCAGCCAGCGGCGGAGATTCTGCGGCGTATTGTCGACGATGCCGGCGCCGAGTTGCCGGCGGCTCGCAAAATGCGTCAGATCCGGCCCGACATTCGCCCGCGCGGCCGTCCCCTTGATCGCGTGGCAACTCACACAACTGGTCTGCTCAAACAGGGCCAGACCCTTGGCCGCGACACGCTCCGCCGGACGGAGCGCAGGATGCAGCTGCGCTTGCTGCCAGGCCGCGAATTCCGCGGCGGATTCAGCGATGACCAGGAAATGCATCCAGGCGTGCTGGGTGCCGCAAAATTCCGAGCAGACCCCGAGGTAGGCTCCCGGCTTGTCCGCCTCGATCCAAATATGATTGGGATGCCCGGGGACCGCCGTAATTTTCCGCGCCAGTTCCGGCACCCAGAACTCATGCAGCACATCAGCGGAGCGAAGTTGCACGGAAATGGGCCGCCCCACCGGGATATGAATCTCATTGGCGGTGACAACCCCCGCCCCCGGGTAACGCACCTCCCACCACCATTGATGTCCGGTCACGATTACGTCCGGCGCGCCCACGGACGGCGGATCGGCCGAAGCCATCGTTCGCGCGGTGAGCGCAAACAACGCCACCACGATGAGACACGGGATGACCGTCCACACGATTTCGATCTTCGTGTTGCCCGCGGTTTGATGC
Organism: Opitutaceae bacterium; assembly: GCA_039936075.1. GTDB lineage: Bacteria > Verrucomicrobiota > Verrucomicrobiia > Opitutales > Opitutaceae > Opi-474. Next base: position 30,212 of record JBDTJA010000149.1, read on the forward strand.
GGATCCGGCTCACCCTCGCGCCAGCGAAAGCGCATGAGCGCATAGACGATAATGCCCGCAACGATGGCAAAAATGGCCGCCAAGATAACGCTCGTCTCCACGCCCAGGTTGAAAATCGAACGCGCTTGCGGCGAACCCGGACTCAAGACCTTGAGGATGGTGGCGAACAGCGCGCCCGACGACGGAAGGATTGAGGTCATCGGTTCGCCGTTAAGGGCTTCGGCCGACGTCACACGATCCGCCGCGGGATTCGCTCCGCCGCTGTTCCTCACCACTTTTTTGGCCGGTGGAACTCATGATGTGGGATGTTTGCGGGTGACCACAAAGGACAGCACCGCCATCGCGAGCGCAACGAATGCCGCTCCCCCATAGATGGACGCAAGCTTGAATCCCGCCCACGATTGCAGCGGGCCCACCCCAAAGGCGGCAACGCCATAACCCACCTGATAAAAGGCAATCAGGCCGCCCGCCGCCGAAGCCGCGATGGTCGTCAGTTCCTTTTGGGCGAAGCTGATGGTCAGGGGCAGCAACGCGGAACAACCCAAGCCGCTCAGCGCAAACAGCAGTATCCCCACCGGCACATTGGTCTGAGGCCCGAACGCTATGGCGGCAAATGCGGCCGCGACCACGAACGGAAGCACCCGGCAGACCATCCGCTCAGGAAACCATTTTTCCATGCCGGCGAACAGGAGACGGCCACCCGTCACCACGCCCCAAAAACTCGCCAGGGCGAGGGAAGCAATGAAGGCCCGCACTCCAAAATGCTTGGTCATGTAGGGAACAGCCCAATTGCCGTTCATGGTTTCGCACACGCCGTAAAGCAGCGCGAAAGAGGCAAAAATCCAAAACCGTGCGGGAATTTGACCGCGGTGTTTTGCCGCGGAGTGAGCCGATCGCGCCGCACCCAGGGGCAAGCTCACGCTGAACAAAAGCAATCCAACGAGCAAAACAGCCATCAGTGCGGGCAAGCCCCACCAGATGCCCGCGCCGACGAAAATCGCGATAAAGACGGGCGCGAGCGCCGTCCCCAAACCCAACAGGGCGTTGAGGACCAGCACCGCCCGGTCCGTCTTCTTGGGAAAAAATGCCGACGCAAACGTGTTGAGCGCCGGCACGGTCAAACCAAAGCCCACGCCGAGGCAGCCAGTGGCCGCCAGTAGAATCCCGTAAGCCAGCGAGTGATCTTTCATCACGCAGGCGCTCGCGACCAGCAGGCTCATCGCCAGGAGATTGGCCACCAGCCCCATGAGGTAGATCAACCGGATGCCAGCCCGTTTTCGCAACGCCGCGCCCAGCAACGAGGCTACGATGGCCAGGACGGCTTGGGGTACGAACAGGCCACCATATTGCGTGTTCGACAGCCCATAGTCCTGGGCATTGGTGAACACCGCGTTCGCCGCCGGAAAGGTGACCAACGCCACACCCTGGATCAGGCCGGCGGCATAAACGGTGAAAACTTCGCGACGCGCGGCCATTTTATTTCAGGCGTTCAAGCAGGTGATCGCCAACTCGCAGCGCGTTCGCGATGATGGTGAGCGAAGGATTGACCGCCCCGCAGGACGGAAAGAAGGAAGCGTCCACGACGTACAGATTCGCGATGTCGTGGGTGCGGCAGTCGAGATTGAGCACCGCGGTCTTCGCGTCCGGCCCAAACCGGCAGGTGCCGTTCTGATGCCCGACGCCTTCCAGCGGAATGGATTTCTTGAGGTAGAACTCCTCCGGAATATAACTGTGGCCACCGTCGACCTGCTTGAGCACCTCCTGCCAGCGAGTGCTCAAGCGCCGGTAGGCCTCTTCATTGTTCGGCGTGTAATCGAGCTGAATCCCCTTCCCTGCAATCCAGCGCACGCGGTTTTCCGGACTGGGCAAATCCTCCGTCGTCAGCCACCACGGGACCGAGTGGGACTTCATGGTTTTCAGGACGATTGGCGGGGTCAAAGCGGGGGCATCACCCTTCATCATTTCCCACTTAAACGAACCAATCAGCTGAATCCCGCCCATCGGGTAGGGAAAATCCTTCTCTCCGAAATAGAAGTCATTCAGCGCGATGGTCTTCATGTACTTGCTCGGATTCCGTTTCAATCCGATCGAGAGCACGATCGCCGCCTTGTGAAACATGAAGTTGCGCCCGACTTGGTCCGAACTGTTGGCCAGACCGTTCGGATGGGCACTGTTGGCGCTCCGCAAAAGCAACGCCGCCGAGTTGATCGCGCCGCAGGCCACGACCACAATAGCAGCCGAATAAGTCTCCTTCCTCTGCCCGCCGTCGAACTCCACCTCCACGCCCGTGATTTCAGACCCGCTGGCGTTTGTCGTCAACTTGCTGACATAGGCGCCCGTGAGCAGCGTGATGTTGGGCAATTTGACGATGGGTCGGATGCAGTTGTTGTCCGCGTCTGACTTCGCTTCGACGAGGCAGGGAAACCCGTCGCAGGTGTCGCAGCGGATGCATTCGCTCTGCCAGCGACTCTGCTCGTTCAGCTTGATGCCGACCGGGCAGGGAAACGGATGGTAGCCGCCCGCCTGCAGTTCATCGAAAAGTTCCTGAATCCGCGGCTCGTGGCTGACCGGCGGGTGCGGATAAGGCTGGCCCGTCGGCGGCTCCGTCGGGTCCGTCCCGCGCTCGCCGTGCGCCTGATACAGCGACTCGGCCTCGTCGTAGTACGATTGATAATCGCGGTATTTCAGCGGCCACTCCGGTGAGATGCCATCGTGATGCCGGACCTCCTCGAAATCGCGCTCGCGCAGGCGGAAGAGCGCCGCGCCATAAACCTTCGTGTTGCCGCCGACCCAGTAGGCCGTCTGCGGATGGAGCGGTTTGCCGGCGCTATCCTGCCAGACCTCGGTCGTATGGTAGCGATTCTGCAGGAAGACCGCCTTGGTGTTCCAATTCTCCTTCTCCTGCGGCAGAAACGTCCCGCGCTCGAGGATAAGAATGCGTTTTCCGCTGGGAGCCAGGCGTTGAGCGAGCGCGCCTCCGCCGGCGCCGGTTCCAATGATGATGACGTCGAATTGATTCATGCTCATGTTCTCTTCTCCAAGGTTTGGCTCCGGTGAGCCGGGGTGGTTACTCGTTTTGCGGCGGTTCCTTTCCATTCCGATAATCAACCGCCATGCTCAAAGTCGGGATAATCTGTCATGCCCCCGTCCACAAAAAACGTGCGGCCGGTCACATAGGAGGCCGCGTCCGAAACCAGCACCACGACCATGCGGGCAATTTCCTCCGGCTGGCCGATGCGTTGGAGGGGAATTTTCGTCAGCAAGTCCTTCATCTTCTTTCGATTGCTCCAGACGTCGCGATTGATGGGCGTCTTGATCGCCCCCGGTCCGACCGCCAGCACGCGGATGCCGTGGGGGGCGGCTTCCTGCGCGAGGGTCTTGGTCAGCATGCTGACAGCCGCTTTGCTGGCCGTGTACGCGCTATGGCCGGACCAGGCGATTTCCTCGTGGACCGACGTCGTGCTCAGCACGACGCCGCTTTTGCGTGGCACCATCCGCCGCAGCGCCTCACGCGCGCAGAAAAAGGAACCAAATAGATTTACCTGGACCACCTTTTGCCACGCCTCGATGTCGGCCTTCCAGCCCAGTGCGGTCGCCCCGTCGATGCCGGCGTTGTTGATGAGAATATCGATCCCCTTCCAAGCGGCGTCCAGCTGCGCGAACATTTTCGCGACGGCCTGGGGGTCGGACACATCCGCTTGCAGCGCGATGGCCTTGCCGCCGTGCTGCTTGATTTTCTTCACGAGCGCCTCCGCCGCCTTGGGATGGCTCACATAGTTGATCGCCACGTGCGCGCCGGCTTCGGCGAGCGCCAGCGCGATGGCCGCGCCGAGGCCCGAATTGCCGCCCGTGACGAGCGCGCGTTTACCTTCAAGTCTGATGTTCATGGTTGTTTCCTGGGTTAATTATTTGGTTTCTCCTCTTTTTCCTTCCGACCCCGCCACTGGTTTTTCGGCGATGCGAAGTTGAACCAGGTTGGGGCGAAACAAGGCACCCCAGGCCCAGCCGACTGCGACCTCCAGTTTGCGACTGAAGGTGGGCAGTTTCCACAGGTACACCCCGCGCCATAGAAACCAGGCAACAAAGCCCGCCAGCTTGAATCCGTAGATCTCCGCCACCGCGTCCCGGTGGCCGATGGAGGCCAGCATGCCCCGCGGTCGGAACGAAAACGGCGTCGTGGGCTCATCGGCCGCAACCTTGGCCAGGTTTTCGGCCAGTTGCCGCGCTTGCTGCTCCGCAAACTGGGCCGTCGCGGGGCTGGGCTTGCCGTCGTGCGCGTTGGGTACCAGTGCACAGTCACCGATCGCCCAGAGATTCGCCGTGCCGGTCACCCGCATGTCCAAGTCGGTCTTCAGCCGGTGTTTCTCCAGCGTCAGTCCGAGCTCCTTGATTATCGGCCAGGCGTCATTGCCGATGGTGCAGACGACGAGCCCCGTCGCGATTTCATCGCCGGACGACAACTCCACCGCTGCGGCCGTGACCTTTTTCGCGCCCATCTTGAGCCGAACCTCGACGTGATTTTTCCGCAGCTTCTTGAGGGCAAAGGCCGACAGCGACGCATGATTCAGCTCCGGGAGGATCCGGTCGCCCGCTTGCAAGAGCACCACGTGGGGAGACTCCTTTCGCAGCTCGGGATACGAGCGATGCATGGCCCGCATCAGGTCCGCAATATGGCCCGCCACCTCAACGCCACTAAAACCGCCGCCGATCACCACCACCGTCAACAAGCGACGCCGCGCCGCCGTCTCCGTTTCCGCCGCGGCGGCTTCGAATTTGCCAATGAGGTCATTGCCCATGACCAGCGCATCCATGACGTTCTTCAAAGGGTAACCGCGCGCCGCCAATCCCGGGATTTCCGCCAGGTTCACCGTCGCACCACACGCGAAGACGAGGTGGGAATATTTTATCGCTGCCGTCTCGCCGCTCGTCAGGACGTAATGAGCCTCGTTTTTCTCTTGGTCGATCCGGCTGACGACCGCTTCCAGCCAGCGCGTTCGTTTCGTCAGCTCGCGACCGGCGACCACCACATGCAGCGGCGAGATCGTTCGCCCCACCACCTCCGGGAGCATCGGCGTGAACACGAGGTGATTCTGCGCGCTGATCACCACAATTTCGTTTTCCGCCGGCAACAGATGTTCGAGGCGTTGGGCGAGAGCCACGCCGGCGAATCCGCCCCCGACGATGACGATCCGGTTATGGGGCGCCAGAGCTGTTTTCTTGGCGTGTTTCATGGAGTCTTCCTCTCCGCTTTCAGGAGCGCCTTGGCCTTCCGGCAAACATTGCTGACCGTGAATCCGTACTCGCGCATCACGACGGGGCCGGGAGCGGAGGCGCCGAAATCGTCGACGCTGATCACCGCGCCCCGGTCGCCCACATAGCGATGCCAGCCCTGCGCGACGCCGGCCTCGACGGCGAGACGGGCGTGCACGTCGGGTGGCAAAACGGAGTCGCGGTACCCGCGCGGCTGGGCCTCGAACAATTCCCAGCTAGGCATCGAAACCAGGCGCACGGAAATATTCTGCCGTTGCAATTTTTGCCGGGCCGCGACGATTAGCCCCACTTCCGACCCGCTGGCGATCAGGATCACCTGCGGTTTGGCGTCCAGCCCGTCGGCCAGAATGTACGCGCCGCGTCGCACCCCCTCCGCTGCAGCAAATCGGGTCCGGTCGAGGGTGGGCACGTTCTGCCGCGTGAGCACCAACGCCACGGGCCGGTCACGGCTTTCAACGGCGATGCGCCAGGCCACCGCGGTCTCGTTGGCGTCGCCGGGGCGGATGACCACCAGCCGGGGAATCGCGCGCAGACTGGCCAGCTGCTCCACCGGTTGATGGGTGGGGCCATCCTCCCCCATCGCGATGCTGTCGTGCGTGAAAACGTAGATGACCTGTACGTTCATCAGCGCGGCAAGCCTGATCGCCGGGCGCATATAGTCGGAGAAAGTCAGGAACGTCGCGGTAAACGGGATGAACCCGCCATGGGCGGCCAATCCGTTGGCGATGGAACCCATGGCATGCTCCCGCACGCCGAAATGCAGGTTCCGGCCGGCATAATTCCAGCCGCCACCAGCGGAGCCTTGGAGATCACCCACCGCCATCGCCGGGCTTTCAAAATCGCCCGCCCCTTTCTGTTCGGTATGCGTGGAGGGATCCAAATCGGCTGAACCACCGAACAAACGAAGCAGCTTGGGGCTGATCGCGGCCATCACCTTCCCAGCCGCCACGCGGGTTGCCATCCCTTTGGCATCACTCACAAATTTCGGAATATCCGCATCCCATCCAAGCGGCAAGGTCCCGTGGATGAGCTGTCGGAGCTCGCGCGCGAGTTCAGGATAGCGCTCACCGTAGTCGTCCAACCTCGTGTTCCAATCCGCCTCCGCCTTGCACCCGCGCGCCAGGGCCTCGCGCATATGCGCGGCCACCTGCGCGGGGATGAGAAACGGCGGTTTCAGGGGCCAGTGCAGATTCTCCTTGGTCAACTTCACTTCCTTGACGCCGAGCGGCGAGCCATGCGCTTCGAACGTATCCTGCTTGTCCGGCGAACCGTATCCAATGTGCGTCCGGATCAGAATCAGGGACGGACGTTCCGTTTCGGCGCGCGCCGCACGAATCGCGCGGTCGATGGCCTCCAGGTCATTGCCATCCCTGACCATCTGCGTGTGCCAGCCGCACGCCGCAAAACGTCCGGCGTGATCCTCCGTGAATGTCACTTGGGTCGAAGCGGACAGCGTGATGTGATTGTCGTCGTAGAGATAAATCAGTTTGCCGAGTTTCAAATGGCCCGCGAGATCGGCGGCCTCGGCCGCCACGCCTTCCATCAAGTCGCCATCGCTGACCAGGCCGTACGTGATGTGATCGATGATCTCGAAACCCGGACGGTTGAAACGTGCAGCCAGGTGAGCTTCGGCGATGGCGAGGCCCACGCCGTTGGCAAATCCCTGGCCCAGCGGCCCGGTGGTTGTCTCGACCCCGGGCGTCACGCCTCGTTCGGGATGACCCGGCGTGATACTGCCCCATTGGCGGAACTGTTTGAGCTGGGCGAGTGACAGGGCGTAGCCAGTCAAATGCAGCAAGCTGTAGAGCAGCATTGAACCATGACCGGCCGACAGGACGAAACGATCGCGATTAAACCAATGGGGATGCGCGGGGTTGTGGCGGAGAAAGCGATCCCACAGCACATAGCCCATGGGCGCCGCATCCATCGGCAAGCCGGGATGACCGCTGTCCGCCTTTTGCACGGCATCCACCGCCAGAAACCGAATCGTGTTGACCGCAAGTTGATCCAGACGGGTCGCCGGTCGTCCACGCTCCGTCCTATCGCCGGGTCTGGCCGCCTTGGCACCGCGCGAACGAGTGGTTTTCGTTTTCATAAAATATTGCACAACGACGGGGATTTGAGGCGATCAACCGGCGCCTCCGTTACCGGTTTGTGGCGGCCCGCCGGCTTTTCCCGTCCCCGTATTTTGTTCGCCGGCTTCTGGGGAGATCGGGGGCCATCTTTCTCCAGCCAGCCTCCGCGAAAGCCGGCGCGTCTCAGTCCGGTCACGAAACCGGGACATTGCCGCGTGAGTTCCCAGAGCAGGCCGGAGCAGTAATTCTCGATCATCAGGACCACCGGGCCCTGGTTCAGGCCGTAGTGGTAGGGTGAGATCCACGCGTTCGCCGGATCCGCGTTTCCCGTAAACGTGCTGTTGAAGGTCGCCTTGAATCCATAGCGATTGTTCGCGCGCAATTTCAGCTTCTCAAAGTAAGCCAGGGTCGGGACCACCACTTCCGGAGCAAAGGGCAGCGAGGCGGCCACCGCCCATGGAGCAATGCTTCCGTCGTCCGGGCCATCGGGCACGCCGCGCGCGAGGTAACCAAAAAATTCGCGCTGGTGTCCGTCGATCGTGCGTTGCGCCGGACCCGGGCCGTCCGTGGCCGTGATGCCCCAGCACTTCGCGTTATAGCCGTCGAAGCCTCGCGGATTATCGATCGCATACTGCTGCTGGACGCGGGTGGCCCGCCGGCTGTTTTCAAAATAATCACTATGCTTGCCACGCATGTAGTCATCCTGGATGCCGCGAAAATCGACCCAGACATGGGAGATTTGGTGGGTGAAAAGCGGTCCGGAATAGAGGAATTCGTGGCCATAAAGTTCTCTCCAGTCATAAGTGGAAGTCCACTGGACATAACTTTCTGCGGGGAGCGGATGGGTCGGCGAACCGAGACCGAGCAGATAGAGGAAGAGTGCTTCGTCATAACCCTGCCAGCGATACGGCAGAAACCCATTTTCGGGATTCCAGCCATGGGTCACCGAGAGGCCGCCATTCCGCGCCCAATTCCAATCCGTGCGCCGGTACAATTCATCGCTCAGCTCACGAATTTCACTTTCGCCTTCGGCACCGCCCGAGAAATAGGCCGCCGCCGTGAGCATGCCGGCCAGGAGAAAGGCGGTGTCGACCGTGGACAATTCGCATTTCCAGGCGCGAGTGCCCCGTTTCACGTGAAGAAAATGGTAGTAAAATCCTTTGTAGCCCGTCGCGTTCGGGTCCGCGCTTTGCGCACTGTTCCGAAAAAAGCGCAGGGTCGCCAGGACGCGTCGGACGGCGTCCGAGCGGCGCATAAACCCGCGCTCCACCCCGACAGGATAAGCCGTTAAGGCCAAGCCAACCGCCGCGATACTCGCGGGGACGCCCCGCTTGCTCTTGTCCCGGATCAGCCCATTCGCGGGATTCACTTCGTGCAGGAAATAGTCGAAGGAGTCGCGTTGCAGGCTCTCCATGTCCTCGGGGCAGACTGGCCGCGCCTTCATGACTGGACCTTTTTCTTCGGCGGCTCCGGGATCAGCTCCAAAGTGATGGCTGCGATGGCGTGGGGCGGCATGACAATCTTCAGGTGCAATCGCCCGGCCGCAGATTCCCATGGCAGCGGCTCGCGCACGATCTGCGAGGCCACATGGAGTTGTTCGACTTGCCGCTCAGTAGGCAGGGCCGGTTGGCCCATCTCGACCCAGAGCCGCTTGGCGTTGGCGTGCTTTTCATCAATGCGCTCAATATAAACGTCCCGCGGCGACAGGTGCCCCCGCAGTTCGACTTGCACCGACTCCGTCTTGATCGGATGCCGGGGCAGACTGTGGTTCGTCAGGAGCACCGTCACGGCGTCGCGGCCCCGCACGACCCAAACGTCCACCGTCGGGTGCTTGCCGCTCACGGCCAGCTCCGCGAAGCCCAGGCGGTGCAGCAGTTGAAAGGCGCGGTAAGCCGGCTTCGCGACTCCCTGCAGGGTCAGCAGGCCGAAGCCACCCTGAAACGCAGTGGCGGGTATGAAATTCTCTTCGAAAATATCGCTGAACGTCCAATAGCTGTAGCCCTGTACGAGGCCCCGCGCTTCCATCATGGTCTTGACGATGACGGCGGCGGTGTACGGTTCGTCATGCAGGTGGTCACGCGGGTTGGAGGAGGAGCTCCATTCCGTGTAATAGACCGGCTTGCCCTTGGCTTTGCGGTGGG